>CAJXSB010000336.1 GCA_913060435.1 uncultured Desulfococcus sp. | reverse complement strand
GTCCTCGAGATCGAGGGGGTCATCGACGACGCCGTCCAGGCGGTCTTCGACGGCCAGAGCCTCAAGCACCTGATCAAGCGGAACATGGCGGCATGCGGGGCGGGATGCCAGGGCACGGGGATGGGGTGCGGGTAGGCTCAGGGCCGAGGGCCTAGAAAGGTGGTTAAGGTTTCAGTGGTTAGGTGGTTAAGGGCGGGTGGGGCGGAAACCAGACCCGGAGAACACCGGCTCATGAAACTCGAAAGATGAGTGAACGCATTGAAAATCTTTGCCACAAGGAGGAATGCCCGAGTTAAAGACGGCATCCACTCCTTGGGTGAAGGAAACGTCAATTTTAATTCGAAAAGGAGATACAAATGGACAAACCGACACATCATATCTTTTTGTGCGCCAGCTTTCGGGCCGGGGGGGATCCCAAGGGGACCTGCAGCAAAAAAAATTCCGCGGAGCTTCTCCCCTACATCGAGAATGAGATCCTCGACCGGGGGATGGACGCCCAGATCACCGCCACCGGATGCATGAAGGCGTGCGACTACGGACCGGTCATGGTCGTCCACCCCCAGGGTCACTGGTACGGCAGCGTGGACAGCGAGGAGACCATCGATGACATCCTGGATGCCATCGAGGACGGCGGCACTGCAGCGGCGCACCTGATCGACTGAGCCGTGTTCCGGCTGCGCCGAAGGCGTTTCGCCCGATGCGCAGCAGCAAAGGAGATCTAATATAATGGCGACGACACTCGATAACGACTGGCAGACCTTCATCGATGACGGCGACCGGTATCTGACGGCCGCAGCGGGCGGCCTGAAGCGCCGTCCCGAGGTCTTCACACCGGAAATCCTCTACAATATGGTCGCCATGGCCATCGAGAAGCACGCCATGGGGTACCTGATGCACCACCAACAGATGCCGGACAACCATACCCTGAGGGATCTCATGGACGCCCTCAAAGCGGTGGGCGGCCTGGATGAGGGCCTCTACGGCCGGGTGGTGGATATGGAGCGCTTCCAGGAGATCTGTTCCGTGTTCGAATACCACCGCGACATCCCGGATACCCGGGATGCGGCAGAATTTCTGGAGATCGGCGATCAGGTCCGGGCTTTTGTCAAAAACCGGCTCTTCCCATCGTCATAACCAATATTTCGACCTCAGCAGGATCACCGACATCCGCACCTACAGCGCAAAGGACTGATCCGCAGAATAACGGCAGCCCCCCTCCGCCGGGGTATTCCGGACCGGAATGCCCCGGCCCCCATTCGGCTCATCACCGGAGACGGACCCCCGAGCAAAACGGCCCTCACTGCCGTCGGTCCACGACCCCGCCCCTGGCGCAATCGCCGGATATTTCCACTATTTGCGAGGAGCCACGGCCGTTGACATCCAACAGACCATTGACAATGACGCCTGGATCATGGGAAACGACACGCAGCTGCATCCGGTGTTGATGAATCGCCGCAAGAATGCGGCCCGTGCGGTGGAAACCTGGAAGCATCGAATCCGGATGCCGCCTGCGCACCGGATCATGTATCAATATGCAGGCATCCGGAAGGAAGTTAAATGAGACGAGCGGATCCGGGATCGGAACCGAGGCGTCTGCCCGCAAGCCGAAGATCCAGGCGGATCCGGCGAGGATTGTCCAAAAAATGCCCGATGCGGCTGCGATAAGGAAACACAATACCATGGGAACCACCGCCATTTTCATGCCGCTCGCCACGGAAGCAGAAAGCGCACGGGCATGAGCGCCACTGTCATCAGCCTCCTCTGCGGCTTGGGAGGAATGTTCGGCTGGGGCGTCTACGACTTTTTTGCAGGCGTCTATTCCAAAAAAATCGGCCCCTACAGAACCTTCTTCTGGAGCCAGCTGGCCGGCCTATGCCTGGCCCTTCTCCTGACCCTGGTATTCTCAGCATCCCTGGAGATCCCTCCCACGGCCGCCATGCTGCTCCCGGTCGCCGCCCTCTTCTATTCCGCCGGGTATCTCTTTTTCATGAAGGGGTTCGAGCTCGGCAACATATCGATTGTCGCCGCCATCATGAATCTCTGGGCGGTGTTTACCATGCTCATTGCATATCTCTTCATGGGCCAGCGGCTCTCGACCCTGCAGTCCATCGGCGTCGCGATGATTGTCTCCGGGGCGGTGCTGGCGTCCCTGAACTGGCGGGACATCCAAAAAAGGCGCTTTCAGCTTTCAACCGGTGTGAAGGAGACCGTCTGCGGCGCTTTTTTCTTCGGCGCTTTCTGGAATATCAGCGAAGTGGTTTCGGAAGAAATCGGATGGCTGCTGACCACGGTCTTCGTGAAAATCGGCATTATTCTGCTCCTGGTGCTCTCCTCTTTTCTCGTAAAACGAAAGATCCGGCTGACCGGGGCCGTTGCCAATACCAGAGTCATGGTGGCATTGATGGGCTTCCTGGACGCCGGCGCCGTCGCCCTGGTCAACTACGGCCTGACGATCGGCGACGCCATCCTGATCACGCCCATCGCATCCGCGCTGTCGGTGGTGACCATACTGATGGCGATGATATTTTTGAAAGACACCGTCACGAAGCTGCAGGCGGCCGGCATTATCATGGCCATTTCCGGCATCATCGTGACGGGAGTCTGAGATCGCCCCCCCATCCATCCATGAAATATCCGCGAAAGGCGCCCGCATGAAGACACTTCTGATATACGTCGCAATCTGGCCGGGCATGGTCCTTCTGGCCATCCTCAACGGCGCGGTCCGCGAAAAAACCTATGGAAAGCACATGGGGGAGCTGGCGGCGCACCAGCTGTCGACCGGGATCGGGGCGCTCCTTTTCGGGTTGTACATCTGGGGGGTCACGGGAATCTATCGAATCGCATCATCCGGGCAGGCGCTGCTGGTGGGCGTCATCTGGCTCGCCATGACGGTCCTGTTTGAATTCCTGTTCGGGCGCTTCGCCATGGGGCATTCCTGGCGCCGGCTGCTGCAGGACTACAATCTCCTCAAGGGCCGCATCTGGCCCCTGCTGCTGGCCTGGATCCTTGTCGCCCCGTCCCTTTTTTTCCTCCTGAGGCAGTGACGCATGCCCAATGGGTCCAAGGGCGAAACCGGGGCGGTCACGTCCCCACGGAGCCCTTGCCCGGTCGATGTTCATGGTGCGTGCAAGCGCCGATGGGAATCCGGGTGATGGCGGCCGCGCCGCCGAAGCAGACGGCCACATCCTTCCCCGCATCCCTGGGCCGGTCGTGGATCGTCCCCTGGTAGATCAGCTGCGCCCCCTCCGTCCGGTAGGTATAGGCGTGGGGATGGGTGTCGAGGTCGCAGAACCGGTATGCCACCGCCGCATCGCGCGCGAGGGGATGGGGCAGGTTGACGTTCCAGAAGCTTCCGGCCTCGAGGGCCTGGGACATGAGCATCCGGAGAATGGTTGCGGCATGCCGGGCGGTGGCGGTCCAGTCGACGGCGCCCCCTTTGGAAATGTACTGGGAGACGGCGATCGACCGGCACCCCAGGATGGCGGCCTCCCGGGCGGCGGCCACCGTCCCGGAATTGTAGACATCCGACCCCAGGTTCGCGCCGGGGTTGATGCCGGAGATCAGCCAGTCTGCATCAACGGCCAGGTGCTTGAGGGCGACCCGGGCGCAGTCCGCCGGCGTCGCCTCGACCCAGTAGCGGTTCTCCCCCGCCGGGCCATACGAGATCGGGGCCTTTGCCGTCACCCGGTGGGCCACGCCGGACTGTTCAATCCGGGGCGCCACCACCACCGGCAAGGCAAACGTCGAAATGATGCCGGCAAGGGCGTCGAGCCCCGGTGCGTCGATGCCGTCGTCATTGGTGAGCACAACCTTCATGTTGACCGTCCTTCCGCTGAGGATATAGGATGCCGCCGCAAAGCGCTCCGTATGAGAGCAGAAGCGGACGCAAAGATCAAGACGCCTTTGGGCGGTGAGAGGCACAATTTTCGATCGCAGGGATCGTAAACCGCTGATATGCGCTGACAGGAGGAATGCATGAAATCCGATTCGAACCCGCTGTTGATTCTATCCCGAAACGCCGCCCGGTACGCCCGGGTGGTGGCGTCCCGCCGCATCGAGGGCCTGACGTGGCACGCCGCCGAAACGGCGGAGGAAGCCCGGGAGGCGGCCCGCCGCGCTGCCATCATATTGGGGGATCCCCCCCTGGTGGCGGCCGTTCTCGGGGATGCACCAGAGCTCCAGTGGATCCAGTCGACCTATGCCGGCGTCGACGCGCTCCTGCCCCTTCCCCCGGAACACCGGTTCGTCCTGACCAACGTCAAGGAGGTCTTCGGCCCGCTCATCAGCGAATACGTCTTCGGGTATATCCTCGCCCTCGAGCGCAGCCTTTTCGAGATGCGCGAGAACCAGCGGCAGCGCATCTGGCAGGAGATGCCCTACCGGAGCCTCAAGGGCAGGTGCCTTGGCATCTGCGGCACTGGAGACATCGGCCGGCACCTGGCCAGGACCGCCCGCCACTTCGGCATGACATCCTGGGGCTGGCGGCGGCGCCGGACGCCCTGTCCGGATGTCGACCGCCTCTTCCACCCGAACGCCTTCCGGGAGTTCCTGGCCGGGCCCGACTACATGGTCATCACCCTGCCCCTGACCCCGGAGACCCACGGCCGCTTCGATGAAACGGCCTTTTCGGCCATGAAGGAGACGGCGGTCCTGATCAATGTAGGGCGGGGGGGCATCGTCGCCGAAGCCGACCTGGTGCGGGCGATTCAGCAGGGGCAAATCCGGGGGGCGGTGCTGGATGTCTTCGAGACCGAACCCCTGCCCGATGAGAGCCCCCTCTGGACCCTGCCCGGCGTCTTCGTCACCCCCCACAACGCCGCCTTCAGCTTTGCCGACGACATCGTCGCCATCTTTCTCAAGAACTACCGCCGGTTTGTCCGGGGAGAGCCCCTGCAGCACGTGGTGAATGTCGACCAGGGGTATTGAAGGAACGGCGGCA
>CAJXSB010000335.1 GCA_913060435.1 uncultured Desulfococcus sp. | reverse complement strand
TGGTATTTCCGGGTTCTCGACCATCCCCGGCGGGGGCCCGTGCTGGTCGGCCAGGAACGGGACTTCGAGCAGCCCTTCCGGGCGGGCATCACGGAGATGGCCTTCAACGGCGTGGAGTACACCCCGACCATCAGCGGCGACCTGCCCCTGCCGCGGTGGGTCACCGTCTTCGGCTTCAACATGGGGGACGTGGCCGACACCGGCGAGGAGATGACCGTTGCCTTCTCGGATCGAAATTACCTCCGGGTCCTCACGGGGGACAACGACAAGGAGTGGGAAAGCGAAGAGCCGTACATGAGCGGCGGGCTCTTCATCGACTACCCCGACGAAGCCTCGGCCAGGATCGGCGACTACCGGCCCCAGACCCGGTACTACCTCTCCCAGCGGATCCTGATCTCGGACGTGGACAATGACGGCAAAAGCGAGGTGCTGGTCTGCCGGAACAAGGACGCCGCCGGCGGCCTATTCGCCAAGCTGCGGCTGTTCAAGGCGGGCCAGATCGAATGCCTGTCATGGGACAAGTTCGGCCTCTACCCGGAGTGGAAGACCCGCAACATCTCCGGCCATGTCAGCGACTACACCCTCGGGGATATCGACAACGACGGCACCCCCGAGCTGGTCTTCGCCATCATCAAAAAGATGTCCTCGGTGCTGGGGGAGGCCCGGAGCTTCATCGCCTCCCAGGAAATTATCCAGACGCCGGCGGCAAGCCAATAATCGGCGCAGGCGGCCGGGGCCCGCGCAGGCAGCGCAGCCCCGGCCCGTCCCGGGGCGTCCTCCGGCGCCCCCCCCGCCATCGGCCCACATCCCCGCTTTTTTTTCTTGACAGACATCCCGCCTTTGCATACAACCGACATAGTAACAATGTTATTCGCATAAAGTGAGTTAGCGCTCGGTCTTTTTTTATGCCTCGTCATTCCAAAGGGTTAATCCAGACAACATCTTGAAACGTCATTTTTTACAACGCATTACCAATGACTTCGATCTTTCGGCGACCCTGGAGATAACCTATCATAAAATAAGATATTATTCAGCCGTGATGGCGGAGGATCAACACAACAGATGGGACAGGCAGTAACAATGTTAGATGCATTCAATCCGGATATTCACCGTCGTCTTGAAAAAGCGGTACTGGAGGTGTTTTCCAACTCGGACTTTCACAAAGCCAGCATCCGGGATGTCGCCAAAAAGGCCGGCGTCAGCTTCACCACCATTTACAAGCACTACGGCAGTAAAGAACGCCTGGTCTTCGCCTTCGTCGACGTCTGGATGGGCAAGCTGACCGACCGGATCGTCGACCACCTCCAGGGTATCGAGGACCTGAAAGAGAAGCTCCGGAAGGTTTTCTGGCTGCAGCTCGACTACTACGAGCGCCACACGGGCCTGGGCCGGATCCTGTTCATGACCCTGCCCATGAAGACCTGGATGGCGGACGAGACCTTCCAGCAGCGCAAAATGATCGACCTCCTGGTCGACGTGCTCCGGCAGGGCCAGAAGGAGGGCATCCTCACCCCGCATGTCCGCGCCGGGACGCTCCTGGACTTCCTCATGGGGTTTGTCCAGCGGAGCTTTTTCATGTGGATCCTCCGGGGCCAGAAGGAGAGCCTCGCGGAGCAGGCCAACACGCTGTTCGAGATGGTGTGGCGGGGTATGGCCAACCCCGACGTAAAGGAGAAACCGTAAACCGGGCCGGGCCGCCCTTTCGGCGGCACCCGCGCTTTTCATCATTTTAATAAACGCCTTTCCGGCGGAAACATTCAACCTTTACTGATGAGGAGGAAGCCATGAAGATACTCAAAATCGACCATCTGGGAATCGCCGTCAACAGCATCGACGATGGAAAGAATTTCTGGTCGGAGGTCCTCGGCCTGAAATTCGAGGGCGCCGAAACCGTGGCGGAGCAGAAGGTCACCACCGCATTTTTCCCGGTGGGCGAGAGCGAGGTGGAGCTCCTGGAGTCGACCGCCCCGGACGGCCCCGTGGCCAAGTTCATCGAGAAGAAGGGCCAGGGCTTCCAGCACGTGGCGTTTCGCGTAGAGAACATCGAGGCGGCGCTGGAAGAGCTGAAGGAGAAAGGCATCCAGCTCATCGACCAGAAGCCGAGGATCGGCGCCGGCGGCGCCAAGATCGCCTTCCTGCACCCCAAGGCCACCGGCGGCGTGCTGGTCGAGCTGTGCGAGAGAGACTAACCCCAACCGCCTACCCTGGAGGAGCGCCAAATGTCAGAACATCCGAATAAGAAGCAATGGGAAGAGCTTGCCACCAAACAGATGAAGGGCAAAACCCCGGAGACCCTCGACTGGAACACCCCCGAGGGCATCAAGGTCAAGGCCCTCTACACCGCCGAGGACATCGAGGGGCTGGAGTCCGTCAACACCCTGCCCGGCATGGCCCCCTACGTCCGGGGCCCCATGGCCACCATGTACGCCGGCCGTCCGTGGACCATCCGCCAGTACGCCGGCTTCTCCACGGCCAAGGAGTCCAACGCCTTCTACCGCAGGGCCCTGGCCGCCGGCCAGAAGGGGCTTTCGGTCGCCTTTGACCTGGCCACCCACCGCGGCTACGACTCGGACCACCCCCGGGTCGCCGGCGACATCGGCAAGGCGGGCGTCGCCATCGACTCGGTGGAGGACATGAAGATCCTCTTCGACGGCATCCCCCTCGACAAGATGTCCGTCTCCATGACCATGAACGGTGCGGTTATCCCCATCCTGGCCGGCTATATCGTGGCGGCCGAGGAGCAGGGGGTCCAGCACGAGCAGCTCATGGGGACGATCCAGAACGACATCCTCAAGGAGTACCTGACCCGAAACACCTACATCTACCCGCCGGAGCCGTCCATGCGGATCATCTCCGACATCATGGCCTTCTGCTCCAAGGAGATGCCCAAGTACAACACCATCAGCATCAGCGGCTACCATATCATGGAGGCCGGGGCCAACAGCGTCCTCCAGACCGCCTTCACCCTGGCCGACGGTGTGGAATACGTCCGGGCGGCCATCAACAGCGGCATGGACGTGGACACCTTCGCACCGCGGCTCTCGTTCTTCTTCGGCATCGGCATGAACTTCTTCATGGACATCGCCATGCTGCGGGCGGCCCGGTTCCTGTGGCACCGGCTCATGAGCCAGTTCAACCCGAAAAATCCCAAGTCCTCGATGCTTCGGACCCACTGCCAGACCTCGGGCTGGAGCCTCACGGAGCAGGATCCCTACAACAATGTCATCCGGACGACCCTGGAGGCGCTGTCGGCGGTCCTGGGCGGGACCCAGTCCCTGCACACCAACTCGTTTGACGAGGCCATCGGCCTGCCCACCGACTTCTCGGCCCGCATCGCCCGGAACACCCAGATCGTCATCCAGGAGGAGTCCCAGGTCTGCCACGTCATCGATCCGTTGGGCGGCTCCTACTACATCGAGTCCCTCACCAACAGCATCGTGAACGAGGCCCAGAAGATCATCGACGAGATCGAGGAGCTGGGCGGCATGGCCAAGGCCATCGAGTCGGGCATGCCCAAGATGCGCATCGAGGAGTCGGCGGCCCGCAAGCAGGCCCGCATCGACCAGGGCCTCGACGTCATCGTGGGCGTCAACAAGTACAAGATCCCCGACGAGAAGATCGACTTCGAGGTCCGGGAGGTCCCGGCCTCGGTCCGCGACGAGCAGGTGGCCCGCATCAACGAGATCAAGGCCTCCCGCGACAAGGCGGTCGTGGAGAAGGCCCTGGCCGACCTGACCAAGGCGGCCGAAACCGGCGGCAACCTCCTGGAGGCGGCCCTGCCGGCGGTCCGCGCCCGTGCCACCGTGGGCGAGATCTCCGACGCCATGGAGAAGGTCTTCGGCCGGTTCGTGGCCACCACCCGGTGCATCTCGGGCGCCTACGCCTCGGAATACACCCAGAACACCGACGTCATCGAATCCCTCCGCAAGCGGAGCGAGGCATTCCTCGAGAAGCAGGGCCGGCGGCCGCGGATGCTCGTCACCAAGATGGGCCAGGACGGCCATGACCGCGGCATCAAGGTGGTGGCCAGCGCCTACGCCGACCTTGGATTCGACGTCGACATCAGCCCCATGTTCCAGACGCCGGAAGAAGCGGCCAAGATGGCCATCGAGAACGACGTCCACGTGGTGGGCGCCTCCAGCCTGGCCGCCGGGCACAAGGCCCTTGTCCCGGCCCTGATCGCGGAGCTCAAGAAGGTGGGCGGCGACGAGATCATGGTCATCGCCGGCGGTGTCATCCCGCCGGGCGACTACGACTTCCTCTACGAAGCCGGCGTCAAAGCCGTCTTCGGCCCCGGCACCCCCATCACCGACTCGGCGGATAAGGTGCTTGGAATGTTGGAGGAAAAATATATGAAGTAGGTGCGGTTTGAGAATTGGGTCGGGGGGAGTTCGAGACTCGGCCGGAAGTCGAATGAAGCGGCCTGGGGGCAACGCCCCCGGGCCTTCACGGCTTCTCCAGGGAACGCGGGACGCCCCACAACCCGGAACCGGCGCCCCCTCCCCTAGGCCCTCAGCCCCCGGCCCTCCCAACCCAAACCCTCAACCCTTAAACACATAACCACGTTAACCGAGAGAGCGAGGACCAACAAGCCCCCCCATGCAAAAAGATCCCCAATACTATATCCAGGGCATCCTGGATCGGAATCGGCTGATGCTGGCGCGAACCATTACGCTGATCGAGAGTACACTGCCGGCGCACCAGGCGCTGGCGCGGGAGATTATCGACGGGCTGCTGCCCCACACCGGGAAGGCGGTCCGCCTGGGCATTACCGGGGTTCCCGGCGCGGGGAAGAGCACCTACATCGAGAGCTTCGGCACCATGCTGACCGACCAGGGGCACCGGGTGGCGGTGCTGGCCATCGACCCCAGCTCCACCCGCAGCGGCGGGAGCATCCTGGGGGACAAGACCCGCATGGAGAAGCTCGCCGTCAATGGTCGGGCTTTCATC
>CAJXSB010000334.1 GCA_913060435.1 uncultured Desulfococcus sp. | reverse complement strand
TCGGAAGCCCGGTGCGGCAGCGGACTTCGACCTGCCGCTCGATGTCCCAGCCGAGCATGTCGGGCTTGAGCAGCGCGGCCGCCAGCATGGGGCCGGTTTCGGCCATGCCGTATACCGAACAGAGGTCGATGCCGAGGGAGAGCGCCGTCCGGCAGACCGACTTGGGCAGGGGGGCGCCGCCCACGATGACCTTCCATCCGGAAATACCGGCATCGCGAATCCCGGGGCAGTTGACCAGGGTGTGGAGCAGAGGGGTGTCGCAATGGGAGAAGGAGACCTTTTCTTCGGCAATCAGCTTCAGGATCCTTTTCGGGTCATATTTTCCCGGGTAGACCTGCTTGGCGCCGAGAAGCGTGAAGAGGTAGAAAAGGCTCCAGGCGTTGACGTGGAACATGGGCGTCAGCGGCATATAGACATCGGCGGCGTTGACCGAGGGATGGAATCCGTAGGAGCAGAGGCCGGCCATGATCCCGTAGGTGTGCATCACCAGCTGGCGATGGCTGAAGCAGACGCCTTTCGGGGTCGCCGTGGCGCCGGTGGAGTAGAAGATGGCGGCCATGGCGTTTTCGTCGAAGTCCGGAAAATCGAAGACGCCGCTGTGCTGCGAGAGCATCGATTCGTACTCGCCGGTGACCCTCAGGGAGGTTTCGGGAAAAACGTCGTCGTCCGTGAGGAGGATGATGGTTTTGGGGCTCTTGAACTGGTCCTGGATCGATTCCAGCACGGGAATGAAATCGGCATTGGCCAGGATGAACCGGGATTCGGCGTGGTTGATGGTGTGGATCAGACTTTCGGAGGTCCGCCGGATGTTGACGGGGTGAAGGACGCACCCCATCATGGGGATGGCGAAGAAGCATTCAAGATACCGGTGCGAATCCCACTCCATGACGGAGACCGTCTCGCCCTGGTGCACCCCTAGTTGCTTGAGGGCGCCGGCCAGCTGCGCGATTCTCTTCTCCAGGGCCTGGTAGGTATACCGGACCTTGTCCCGGTAGCGGATCTCCTGATGGGGGGCGTATCGCAGGGCCGGTCGAAGCAGGCGCTTGATCAGAAGCGGGTAGTCGTAGGCTGAAGGGGTCCTCTCTATGGTCCGTACCGTCATCTTGCCTCCTGTAAAATTCCATGTTTTTCCCAAAACATAACATGTATATCACGGGCATTATTTTATTCCAAGGGAATCTTGATCGGGAAACATTGTAGGGATTTTGATTAAACTTGACAAATCGTTGATTCCCGATTAAGGGTAATTCCTTATGAATCGAGAAGGGGATACCGCTGCGTATCGGCTGGCTCCGAAGTCACCAGTGAAGTGTGACAAACATACCATAAACCTTTTGAAAAGGAGACTCAAAGGATGTCCGAACTCGTACCGCCTCATGGAGGAAAAGGGTTGATCTGCTGCCTGTTGGAAGGCGCTGGACTGGAAAGTGAAAAGAAGAAGGCCAATGGCCTGAAGAAGCTTGAAATTTCCCCCCGCGCCAAAGGCGACCTGATCATGATGGGCATCGGCGGCTTCAGCCCGCTGGACGGATTCATGACCAAGTTGGACTGGAAAGGGGTCTGTGAAGACTTCCTGATGGCCGACGGTACCTTCTGGCCGGTTCCCGTAACCCTCGACACCAACGATGAGAGCGTCAAGGTTGGCGATGAGGTCGCTCTGGTGCATGAAGGCGAGATCTACGCCACCATGAAGATCACCGAAAAATACGAGATGACCGAGGCCGACAAGAGATGGGAG
This sequence comes from uncultured Desulfococcus sp., assembly GCA_913060435.1. Classification (GTDB taxonomy): domain Bacteria; phylum Desulfobacterota; class Desulfobacteria; order Desulfobacterales; family Desulfococcaceae; genus Desulfococcus. The sequence continues at coordinate 3,241 of CAJXSB010000334.1, read as the reverse complement.
TGTGAGAAGGTCTACAAGGGCGAGGGGGAAGACTCCCAGGGCGACTTCATGGCCAAGGCCCTGGAAGACCACCCGGGCGTCCAGATGGTCATGGCCCAGGGAAAATACAACCTGGCCGGCCCCGTCAGGGTCCTGAGCGAAGGCGATTACCCGACCAAATACGCCGACGTCTATCAGCGCCCGGCCGAAGCCCGCAGGATCTTCGAGGAGAGAGGCTGGAAAGAGGTCGCCGCGCTGCAGCTCCGCAACCCCATGCACCGCTCCCACGAGCATCTGGCCAAGATCGCGGTCGACGTCTGCGACGGCGTCTACATCCACTCCCTGGTCGGCAACCTGAAGCCCGGCGACATCCCCGCCGAGGTTCGCGTCAAATGCATCGACGCCCTGGTCAAGGGATACTTCGTCGAGGACAAGGTGGTCCAGGGCGGCTATCCGCTGGATATGCGCTATGCCGGACCCCGTGAAGGCCTTCTCCACGCCACCTTCCGCCAGAACTACGGCGTCTCCCGGATGATCATCGGCCGCGACCACGCCGGCGTCGGCGACTTCTACGGCATGTTCGAAGCCCAGACCATCTTCGACAAGATCCCATATGCGGCAGACGTCTGTCCCATGCCGGGGAAGGCGCTGATCTGCACCCCGCTGAAGATCGACTGGACCTTCTACTGCCACAAATGCGACGGCATGGCCTCCCTCCGGACCTGCCCCCACGGCAAGGACGACCGCGTCCTCCTCTCCGGCACCAAGCTTCGCAAGGGCCTCTCCGAGGGTACGGAGATTCCGGACCACTTCGGCCGCGAAGAGGTTCTCGAGATCCTGCGCGAGTACTATGCCGGCCTGACGGAAAAGGTCGAGATCAAGACGCACAAGGCTGCTGACGGCCAGTAATCGGGCATCATGTAGTCGAATTGCCGAATAGAAAATAGAAAAAGGGGGGTGCCGGTTTCGGGCATTCCCCCTTTTTGTTTGGGGCGGGACGCCGCCGGTCGGAGGCCGACGGGATGGGCCTGTCGTCCCATCGGTGCAATTATGACGTTCTACAGCAAAACTTACGACATCATCGTCGTGGGCGCCGGGCATGCCGGCTGTGAGGCCGCACTGGCGCCGGCGCGCATGGGGCTGAATGTTCTGCTCCTCGCCATCGATCTGGACAAGGTGGCGGCCATGCCGTGCAGTCCGTCCATCGGCGGGATGGCCAAGGGACAGCTGGTCAAGGAGATCGACGCCCTTGGCGGCGAGATGGCCCGCATCACCGACCGGACGGCCATCAGCTACAAGGTTCTCAATACCAAGAAGGGGCCGGCGGTGCAGTCCTCCCGGACCCAGAACGACAAGAAGCGCTACCACATGGCCATGAAGGCCGTGCTCGAGTCCGAAGACCGCATCGATCTCAAGCAGGCCCTGGTGGAGCGCCTGGTGGTGGCGGACGGCCGGGTGGTCGGGGTCGAGGACCATACAGGGTTCGGGTACCAGGCCCGGGCCGTCATCCTGGCCACCGGCACCTTTCTCGGCGGACTGGTCCACATCGGATACCAGGCCATCAAGGCCGGCCGGGCCGGGGAGTTTTCCGCCGAAGGCCTGTCGGCGCAGCTCCGCGCCCTCGGGTTCCAGGTGGGCCGCATGAAGACGGGCACCCCGCCGCGGCTCCACCGGGACAGCATCGACTTCGAGGCGTTCGAACGCCAGGCGCCCATGGCCGGGACGGTGACGCCGTTTTCTTTCGCCACCGAGGCCGTCGAGATGCCCCAGCTGCCCAGCTACATGGGCTACACCAGCCAGCGGAGCCGGCAGATCGTCCTGGAGAACCTCGCCCATTCCGCCCTTTACGGCGGGCGGATCACGGGCACATCGGCCCGCTACTGCCCCTCTTTCGAGGACAAGGTGGTCAAGTTCCCGGACCGTCAGCGGCACCACGTCATTCTGGAGCCGGAAGGCATCGACACCCGGGAGATCTATGCCAGCGGCCTGGGCAACAGCCTCCCCGTCGAGGTTCAGATCCGCCTCGTCCGTTCGGTGGCGGGGCTCGAGGCGGCGGAGATCATGCGCCCGGCCTACGCCATCGAATACGACTACATCAACCCGGTTCAGCTGCGGCCGACCCTGGAGACGAAGCGGATTCCGGGCCTCTATATGGCCGGCCAGATCAACGGCACCTCGGGGTATGAGGAGGCTGCGGCCCAGGGGCTCTGGGCCGGCATCAACGCCGCCTGCCGGATCCTCGAACGCCCGCCCTTCATTCTCGACCGCTCCCAGGCCTACATGGGCGTCATGGTCGATGACCTCGTGACCCGGGGGACGCGCGAGCCCTACCGAATGTTCACGTCGCGCGCCGAGTATCGGCTCATGCTGCGGGAGGACAACGCGGACCTGCGCCTCATGGCGGTGGGCCACGCGCTGGGCCTGGTCGACGGTGACGCTGTCCGGGAGGTCCAGGAGCGCCGGCGGCGGATCACCGCGGAGATCGAGCGGATCCAGAGGGCGGTCGTCAAGCCGGCCCCCGGGGTCAACCGCTATCTGGCGGGGAAGGGAACGCCGCAGATCCAGAACGGGGTCCCCATGGGCCAGCTCCTCAAACGGGCCGAACTCGACTATGGGGCTGTTGCGGCCCTCGCACCGCCTTCGGAGCCGCTCGACGACAAGGCGGCCCGGCAGGTCGAGATCGAGGTCAAGTACGACGGATACATCCGTCGCCAGCTTCGGGAGATCGAGCGGTTCCGGCACCTGGAGTCGATGAAGGTTCCGGAGAATTTCGACTATGAGGCCGTCCACGGCCTCTCCAACGAGATCCGGGAGAAGCTCTCGGGGATCCGGCCGGCCACCCTCGGCCAGGCATCCCGTATCGACGGCATGACCCCTTCGGCCATTTCGGTGCTCATGATCGCCCTCCGGGCCGCAGCACCGGCGGATGCGGCGGGGGCCTCCCGGCAGTCGGAGGGGGATGTTTTTACCGCAGCAACGGAGGAATGATGAAATCTGAACCGGATGTGATATCGGTCGTGATGGCTGCGGGCAGGGGCAGCCGCATGAAGGCCTTTGACGGCAACAAAACCCTGCTTCCCCTCGTTCCCGGCCAGAGCATCTTCGAGGGCGGAGAGCCGATTCTGGTCCACGTGATGCGATCGCTTCCCCCCGGTGAAAAAGCGGTGATCGTCCACCACCGGGCCGATGCGGTGAAGGCGGCGACCCGCTCATTCTCGCCGACATACTGTCTTCAGCCGGACCTCAACGGCACTGGCGGGGC
>CAJXSB010000333.1 GCA_913060435.1 uncultured Desulfococcus sp. | reverse complement strand
GGCGAAGGTAAAGAGCGGGAGGGCGACCAGGACCGGTGTTCCGGCGATCCGGTAGAGCTCGATGGCGATGACCGAAAGGTCGACCTCCAGGTAGTGGAAGCCGGCCATGGCCACCCCGAGGATGACGGCGAAGAGGGGCATGCCGAAAAGCGCGAGGAGCAGGAGGGCTGGAACGATGATGTAGATCGGCATGGGGGCTTCGAAATCAGTTCGTTGTGGCGGCGTCGCGCTGCCGCAGATTCTGGACGAAGAGGGCGAGGTAGCGCAGGGAGATCACCAGGAAGGCCGCCGGGATGATCGATTCGCAGACCCAGGCGGGAACCCTGGCGAAGGCCGTCCCGCCGTACTCGAACTCGGAGCGGACGAAGCGGAAGGCATGGACCGCCATGAGGGCGCAGACGGCGGCGGTGATCAGCTGCAGCCCCGCGTCGACGAGGGTCTGGAAGCGGCCGGGCATCAGGCGGGCCATGAGGTCGATCCGGATGTGCTCCCCCTTTCGGCTGGCGATCATCGCACCCAGCAGGCCGATCCAGAGCACCATGACCCGCACCATCACTTCGCCCCAGACGATGCTGATGCCGAAAAGGTTCCGCATCACGATCTGGAAGAATGCCATGGTGATCATGGCGAGGAGAAGCCCCACCAGCAGGCCGTCCTCCAGCCGGTGGAGCAGGCGCAGAAACCTCCCCGGCCGGGGGCATGATTTTTCCGTGGGCATATGGCGGCCCCTATTGCTTCCGGTAGGCGTCGAGGGCCTCATCGAGCGTTCGGACGATCTGCGGGGAGAGGTGGCCGGTCTCCAACATCCGCTTCGGGATCTCCCCGGCGCGGTCGCGCAGCTCCGCCAGGGCCTCGGGGGAGGGCGTAATGAACTGGATTCCCTGGTTCCGGAGGGCGGCCATGGCCTTGATATTGTCCTCCCGGTTCTGGCGGTCGATGGCCTGGAACATCCGGCTCAGGATATCCCGGACAACGGGCTGGTCTTCGGGCGAAAGCCTGGCAAAGGCCTTCTGGTCCGCCACCAGGAGGGCGCAGATGTACATGAACGGCACGTCCAGGAGGTAGTCGACCTGGGTGTGCCACTGGAGGGCTACCGCGCCGATGGGGGCGGTGGCGACGGTGTCGATGAGCCCGGTCTGGAGCCCGGCGAGGACGTCGGAGATCGCCAGCGGAATCGGCTTTAGTTCCAGGGCCTTGGCGCCCTCCAGGATGTTCGGCTCGTCGTCGGGAATCCACATCTTCCGCTGCTGCAGGTCCCCGAGACTCCGGATCGGCTTCTGGGAAAGGATGTAGGCGAAGCCGCCCTCGGCGATGCCGAAGGCCGTCAGCCCTTTTTTCTCCAGGGCTGCCAGCAGCGGGGCGTCCAGCTGCCCCCGGACGTGGTCTACTTCATCCAGGGAGCGGAACTTCATGGGGAGGCTGTAAATCTCGATGTCCTCGTAGATGTTCGTAAGGCTGCCGGCCATCAGGGTCCCCCCCTGCAGCTGGCCGACGCGCATTTTCTGCAGCACGGCAGTGTCGTTTCCCATGACGCCGCCGGGATAGTATTTGATGCGGACCCGGCCGTCGGTCTCTTTTTCGACCTCGGCCGCCGCCTCCCGCATGCGGATCATCCAGGAGGAGCCGTCCGGCGATAGGGTGGCCATCTTCAGGCGTGCGGCCGGGGCCGGGACCGCGGCCAGGAGGCAGCAGAGCATCAACAGGGTCGGAATGAATCGGTGCAGTGTCATGGAGATCTCCTCGCCGGTAGGGCGCCGGCGGGCCAGGTGCATGGGTTTCAGAAATAGTCGTCGGCGCTATCGAGGAGGCTTTGGGCCTCCTGCTGCGCCAGGGTGTTCATGAGGGTGTACCCCTCGGCCTCGGTATCGGCCGCGATCACCTCGGTCAGGAGGCGGTCGTGGAGCCCCCGGTCGAAGACCAGGCGGGCGTAGCGGCGGGCAATGGTCACCTTGGCCATCAGGTTTTTTCCCCGGCTGAGGGCGATGGCCCGCTCGAAATGCCGGCGGCCGGCCTCGGGCTTCCCGCCCATGGCCGGCGGCAGCAGGGTCGCCAGGACGCCGAGGTACATATGAGCGCCGCCGTCCTGGTACTGCTCGTCCAGGGCTGCCACCCGGGCCATCAGGACCTCGACGCGGGAGATCTCCGCCACGGCGTTCCAGTCCTGCTGCCGGGCCTCGATCCATCCGGCCCAGGCGGCGCCCAGGGAGTAGAGGGCTGGAACATCCTTGATCTCCATGGCGTCGACGGTCTTCCGGAATACGTCGAAATCGGTCCGGCGCAGGCCGCAGCCCCGGCGGTTCTCCTCGCAGAGGGCCCGGCCGGCGTAGGAGAGCGCCTTGTCCGTCAGCTTCTGCTTTCGCACCGGCTCCGTCACATAGAGGCCGGCATAGGCGGTGTAGAGGTCGGCTGCGGACCGGAGGAGTTCGGCGTTGTCGGGGTCGTCCCGGAGCAGGCCGTCGATCAGCAGGAGGTAGGCCGGACCGCCTTCGGCCACCGTTGCCAGGTCATTATTGTTGAGGATGGCCTCCGAGAGGCTGCCGGCCAGGCGGCCGGCGACGGCGGAGACACATCCGGTGCAGGCGAGCGCCAGGAGCAGCGGCACCATCCATCGGATCGGGCGGAACGGGCGTCGAGATGCCGGGCGGTGCCGCGGGCCATAGGGGTGCATCCAGGGTCTCCTTCATGTCAGAATGGCGGTGCCGTCGAATCCCCGGGCGGACGCCCGCGGGATTTCCGCCAAAAATCATAGGCAAAAGCGGGTGCCGTGTCAATATTTCGTTTCCCCTTCGAACCCGGGCGCCCCCCAAAAAGAGCGGTGCGGCTTGACCTTGTTCCCGATGGGCAGTAAAGACCCGGAAGTGGAAACGAATGATGAACACCGGCACGATGACCGGGAAGGAGAGCGCATGCACACGATAGAACTTCGATCCGACACATTGACCCAGCCGACCCCGGCCATGCGGAAGGCCATGGCCGAGGCGCCGGTAGGGGACGACGTCTTTGGGGAGGATCCCACCGTCAACCGTCTGGAGTCGCTGGCAGCGGACCGCACGGGCAAGGCCGCGGCGATGTTCGTGGCCAGCGGCACCATGGCGAACCTGGTGGCCCAGTTGACCCACTGCGGACGGGGCAGTGAAACGATCCTGGGCGACCATTCCCACGTATTCTATTACGAACAGGGCGGTGCGGCGGCTCTGGGCGGCATCCACCCCCGGACACTTCCCAACCGTTCGGACGGGACCATGGCCATCGCGGATATCGCTGCGGCGGTCCGGCCCGATGACGTCCATTTTCCGAGGACGCGGCTGATCCTGCTGGAAAACACCCACAACCGCTGCGGCGGGGCCCCCCTCACACCGGCCTACACGGCGGCGGTGGGTCGGCTGGCCCAGGAGCACGGCGTGAAGCTCCACATCGACGGCGCCAGGATCTTCAATGCTTCCGTGGCCCTGGGGGTCGACGTCCCGGCGCTGGCGGCGCCGGCGGATTCGATTTCGTTCTGTCTGAGCAAGGGGCTGGGGGCGCCGGTGGGATCGGTGCTCTGCGGCAGCCGGGCCTTCATCGCCGAGGCCCGGCGCCATCGGAAGGTGCTGGGGGGAGGCATGCGCCAGGCAGGCGTGATCGCGGCGGCGGGCATCGTGGCCCTGACCGAGATGGTCGACCGCCTGGCCGAAGACCACGCCAACGCCAAGCGGCTGGCGGAAGGCCTGGCGGAGATGGACGGTGTGGGGGTCGACCCGGCCGGAATCAACACCAACATCGTCTATTTCGAGGTCACCCGACGGGACATGGATGCCCCGGCCCTGGCCGAGCGGCTGAAGGGGGAGGGTGTCGCCGTACTGGCGGCCGGTCCGCGCCAGCTCCGGGCCGTGACCCATTATCCGATTTCCGCCGGAGATATCGACGACGCCCTCGCAGCGTTCTCGCGGGTCCTGGAGCGGGGCGCCCAGCCTTAACGCCGGCCGCAGATCAATCCAGTCCGGTTCATCCAGTCCGGTTCATCCGGCCGGCTAATCCAGAAGGATCAGTCCGGCGATCCACGACATCCCGGAATTCTCTGCCGGGGCGTTGGGATCGAGGTACTCGCCCTGCCACCCGGCCGCTTTCATCAGCTGGGAGACGTTGATGCCGAACCCGGACATGGAGGGGCGGGCGCGGTCGGGATGCCGGCAGGTGCCGCCTGACGCCAGGACGCGGCATTCGGCGTGATCCCGGCAGAAGAGCCTCTTGCAGGCGCCGCCGGCAAAGGCCCGCGCATTGGCAAACCCCATGCCGACGGCGGCCCGCTCGGCGTCTGCGACGATGTCGTGGAGCAGCGCCAGAACGTCCCGGCGCTCGGGGGCGAGCAGGATTCGGGTGGGAACGTCGATCCGGACCGCCAGGGCCCGGTGGTAGCCCTTCAGGAGCCGCCGGAACCCCGCGGGGCCGGAGACATGGGGCGGGCAGCCGGGCGAGCGCCCGTAGTTCTCGCACCGGGGCTCGCGGCAGTGCCGGGCCAGATCGTCCTCTACGCAGATGTCGGCGGCGGAGACGAGGGCGGCATCGGCGGCCCCGGAGCGGCGGATGCGGGCGATCAGCCCTGCTGCGGCGTTTTCGGGATTTTTGGGGTCGGGTGTGGAAGGGGTCATGGCGCAGCTCCAGTTCAAGGGGTGGCGAGGCGTGTCTCTCTGCCGGGGCGCCGGCGGATTTCCGTATAGATCCGCTCCATGCTCCGGGCGAAATTCCGGGTGTCGCAGACCGGTGAGTCCTGGAGTCGGCGGCGCATTCCTCGACGGCGTTCGGCGAGGATGCTTCCGATGCCGGGGGCATTGGCGAGGCGGACCGCCAGCTCGATGCACCCGGCCAGGTCCTCTGCCACGTATTCGCCGAGTCCGGCCGCATCGAGGATGGAAGAGCTGGTTCTCGATGCCCATCGGTCGCCCCGGAAGGTGAGCACCGGGACCCCCTGCCACAGGGCTTCGGTGGTGGTTGTGCCGCCGTTGTAGGGGAAGG
>CAJXSB010000332.1 GCA_913060435.1 uncultured Desulfococcus sp. | reverse complement strand
CCCAGAGGCCGCCCACCACTCATGCATGCGTTTCCGGTGGTTTCAAATATTTGACCAGGGTTAGAATGTTTCGCCCGCTGATGGTTTCATACCGGACTTCGTCCATCACGTTGTTCAGGATAAAGATCCCCATTCCCCGCTCCGGAAGCGCTTCGACATTCAAGGGGTTGAAGCAGAACGGCGCAACCGCTGCCGGAATCAGGCTTTCTCCGGTGTCGCAGATCTTGAAGGTCAGGCGATCCGGGTCACACCGGATTTCCACCTCCACCAGGTGCCCCGCTTCGGTATGATAGGCATGCTTGATGGCGTTGTTCACCGCCTCTACGACACAAAGCTCCAATAAATAGCGGGTGGTCCCGTCCATGGAGAGGGTATCGGCTATGCCGCGAATAGCTCCTCCGACCAGCACGACATTCTCGAGCCTGCTGTCAAGGACCAGCCGGATCATGCCCGCCGATTTCATACTTCTTTCATACCTTTCCGGAAACCGCTTCGAGGGCTTCCTCCTCTGACGCATAGATATCGAAGACTCGATTCATGCGGGTCAGACGAAAAAGGCTCATTACGCTCTCCTTCACCGCGCAGATCACCAGACGGCCGTCTCCGCCGATTCTCTTGAACCCCGAAATAATGGCGCCAAGCCCGGTGCTGTCGATAAAGTCCACCGCCGATAGGTTGAGTACAATCCGCCGGTTTCCCTCTTCGATCCATTCACCCATCTTTTCTTTGAATTCCGACGCGGTAGCGGCGTCGATTCTCTTTTCCAGCGGTCTCACGACCAGAACATTCGATGTCTTTTTATGCTGCAGCTGCATGGTTTCCTTCCTGAAATCTATTTTTCCCAGTCCTCGAACCCGTTTCCTGCAAGATCCAGCGGGGAAGTAGCTCCGAAACGACGGTCATTTCGGGGATTTGTTGTTCCAGATGAGGCGGTTGTAATCCGAAATCGCCCGGTCACTGGAAAATTTACCGGAACGGGCCACATTCAGGATCGCCTTTTTCATCCAACTCGCCGGGTTGCGGTATTCCGCCGCTATCTGGTCCTGTACCTGGATATAGGAGAGAAAATCCGGCAGATGGAAATAGGGGTCCTCATTGTTCATCACCCGATGGTAAATCCATTGAAATAGGCCCGGCTCGCCGGGGCAGAAAAGATCGTCGCGAAAGGCATCCATGACCTTGCGGATCTCCGGGGACCGGCGATAATACTCCACCGGACGGTACGCTCCACTTTTTTTCATGTCGGCGATCTCCTCCGTCTTCAACCCGAAGATAAAGAGATTTTCCGCTCCCGCCTCCTCGAGCATTTCGACATTGGCGCCGTCCAGGGTTCCCACGGTCAAGGCGCCGTTCAGCATGAATTTCATGTTTCCCGTTCCCGACGCCTCCCGGCCGGCCATGGAAATCTGTTCGCTCAAATCCGCCGCCGGTATGATCTTTTCGGCAAGGGAGACGCGGTAATCCGGCAGAAAGACCACCTTCAGGGCGTCCCCGACCCGTTTGTCCTGGTTGATGACCTGCCCGACATTGTGAATCAGCTTGATCATCTGCTTGGCCACCCAGTATCCAGGGGCGGCCTTGCCGGCGAAGATATAGGTCCTGGCCGCCGCGGGCGTCCTTTCTCCGTTGACGATCTGCAGATATTCGTGGACGATGTCCATAATCTTCAGGAGCTGGCGTTTGTACTCGTGAATCCGCTTGACGTGGATGTCGAACATGCTGTCGGGGTCGATGGAAATCCACAGGGTGTCGGAGATGATTTTCGCCAGGGCCTCCTTGTTCGCCCGTTTGATGCTGCGGAATGCCTCCCTGAATGCCGTCTCGTCGGCGCAGGACTCCAGGCGTCGAAGTTGGCTGAGATCGGTAATCCATCCATCTCCAATGGTATCGGTGACCAGCGCCGCCAGCCGGGGATTGGCCTCCAGCAGCCAGCGCCGCTGGGTAATCCCGTTGGTGATATTGACGAACCGCTCCGGCCAGAGGGCATGAAAATCCGAAAAATTATCTCGTTTCAGGATCGCGGTATGGAGGGCCGAAACCCCGTTGACGGAATGGGCGCCCACCAGGGCCAGATGGGCCATCCGGACCAGCCGGGTCTCCCCCTCCTCAATGAGGGATACGCGGCGGAGAAGTTCTGCATCGCCGGGATGGCGGGCGGCCACCTTCTCGAGAAACCGATGGTTGATTTCAAAGATGATCTGGAGGTGGCGGGGGATGACGCGTTCGAGGAGGTCGACGGGCCATTTCTCCAGGGCTTCGGCCAGTACCGTGTGATTGGTATAGGCCATTGTCTGTTGGGTGATTTCCCAGGCGCGCTCCCACGGCAGGGCATATTCGTCCACGAAAAGCCGCATCAGCTCCGCCACTGCCAGGGAGGGATGGGTGTCGTTCATCTGGATGGCCACCTGTTCCGAAAAGCGGTCGAAATTCTCATTTTCCTTCAGGTAGCGCCGGATAATGTCCCGCAGGGTGCAGGCCACGAGAAAATATTCCTGCACTAGGCGGAGCTCCCTTCCGGACTTGATGGTGTCGAGGGGGTAGAGCATCTTGGTGATGGTTTCCGTGGAGACCTTCTGCTCCACCGCCCGGAAATAATCGCCCTCATTGAAGATCTGGATGTCAAAGTCCGCAGAGGAGCCCGCAGCGAAAAGCCGCAGCCAGTTCACCGTCTCCCCGCCGTACCCGACGACGGGAATATCGAAGGGAATCCCCATGACGACCTTCCAGTCGAGCCACATGGGGTTGTACTCCCCGTTGCGGTCCTGGAAGTGCTCGATTCGTCCGTTGATGGGGACAATGCATTTTTCGTCGGTCCGCTTGATCTCCCAGGGGTTCTGGTCCGCCAGCCAGTTATCCGGCTTCTCCCGCTGGTAGCCGTTGTCGATCTCCTGTTTGAAGAGGCCGTATTCGTAATGGATCCCGTAGCCGAAGCCGGCGATGCCCAGGGTTGCCATGGAATCGAGGAAACAGGCCGCCAGGCGACCAAGACCGCCGTTTCCCAGACCGGGGTCGTTTTCCTGTGCCCGCACCTCTTCGATGTCGATGCCGGACTCCATCAGAAGCTCCCGGCAGACATCGAACATCCCGAGATTGTGCAACGTATTGCCCATGAGCCTGCCAATCAGAAACTCCAAAGACAGGTAATAGACCCGCTTGGCCTGGGCCGCGTGATACTTTCGCTCCGTCTGCAGGATCTTTTCCGCCATCCGATCCCGCAGGGAGAATGCCGTCGAGAGAAATAGGTCCCGACACTCCTTTGGCGGCGGCTCCTTGCAGAGAGAGCAGCGGAGGTGGTAGTCCAGCGACGCCTTCAAATCCGATTTCGAGCTTCCGAGAACGCTTGGCTTCATTTTTCTTCCTTTTGTTCCAGTTCACCGACCAGGCCGAGGATCCCTTCGAAATCAAAATCATCCGCCAGTCGCGTGATTCTGGCAAGATAGGGGGCAAACGCCTGCGACCGGGCAGCCATCTCCTCGGCAATCGCCGTCATCATCGACACATCGCCCATTTCAGCGGCCTCCCGCAGGCGCATGGCCGCCTCGCTGGCCAGCTCCGGTGCCAGCTGAGGGCATGATGCGGCAGCGGCGCCGTCTTCGGGACCGGCTGCCGGTGAGGACAGCTGTCGGGCAGCGTCAAGGGCCTGGGACATCCGGCTTTCGAACCCGGCAACGGCTGCGGCGAGTGCATCCGCCGGGGGAGGATTCTCCGGGTCCGCGTGCTTGACCAGCTGGTCCAGCTCTGCGGCCGCGGCGTGCAGGAATGTTGCCGAGAGGTTGCCGGCGAGTCCCTTGATTTCGTGCACCAGTTTGTGGGCATTGAGGTAGTCCCCGGTATCCAAGGCCTGCCGGACCTCTTCGGCCCGCTGACCGTACCTGTCGCCAAAACGGACCAGCAGCTTTCGATACAGCTTCTGGTTTCCCTGGAGGCGCCGCAATCCCGCCGGAAGATCGAATCCGTCCAGCGCGTCTGGAAACGGCTGCGCCTCCTGGGGAGGCGCCGGGGCTGGGGTGCCATGACTTTCCTCGGCAGGCTGGCCCTGCGGCCTCGCCTCGGGGCCGGCCTCTCCTTCGGCGGCGGGGGGCGAGATCCATTGCGCCAGGACCGCATAGAGCTTTGTCGGGTCGATGGGTTTGGTGATGTGGCCGTTCATGCCGGCCTGGGCGCTCTTCTCCGGATCGCCGCTCATGGCATGCGCCGTCATGGCGATGATGGGCAGATCCCGGAACCGTTCATCCCGGCGGAGGGTCCGGGTCGCGGTATAGCCGTCCATCACCGGCATCTGCAGGTCCATCAGGACGGCGTCGAAGCGGTGGTTCCGCGCTGCTTCCACGGCCTCCAGACCATTCCCCGCCAGGGAGACGGCAACACCTGCGGCGGCAAGGATTTCCATGGCGACCTGCTGGTTGATCTCATTGTCTTCAACCAGCAGCACCGTTGCACCCTTGAGGCGTTTGAGCACATCCGAGGCCTGCTCCTCCGCCGTCTCCACCGTCGCCGTCTCCTTGCCCCCCTCCCTGGCCAGCGCGTTCATGAGGGTATCGAACATCACCGAAGCACTGATGGGCTTGATCAGGAAGCCGTCCAGCCCGGCCGCCTCGGACCGCCACATGATGTCTTCCCGGGCGTAGGCACTGACCAGGATGACGAGCGGAGTCCGGGGCAGCCGGGAATCCTGTTTGATCTGTGTTGCGGCCTCGATGCCGTCAATGCCCGGGAGCTTCCAATCCATCACCACAATGTCGTAGGGGCGTTTTCCAATGGACTTTTCGATCTCCTCCAGTCCTTCTTCGCCGGAAGCCGCCAGGGTCACCTTGAAAGAGAAAGACTCCAGCATTCTCTGGAAAATTTCCCGGGATGTCGCATTGTCATCCACCACCAGTGCGTTGAGGCCCCTCAATTCCGGCGGCGGAATATGGCAGACCCCGTGGGATTCCCGCGCGGTTCCAAATACAGCGGTAAAATAGAAGGTGCTGCCTTCCCCGTAGGTGCTCTCCACCCAGATCCGGCCGCCCA
>CAJXSB010000331.1 GCA_913060435.1 uncultured Desulfococcus sp. | reverse complement strand
CGGATCTTGATGTCGCTCAGGTCCCGCCGGAGGTCGACATGGTTGGGCAGAAACTCATGCAGGGGGGGGTCCAGGAGCCGGATGATCACCGGCAGGCCGTCCATGGCCCGGAACAGCCCGGCGAAGTCCTCGCGCTGGAAGGGGAGCACCGCATCCAGGGCCTCGCGTCGCTCGATGGGCAGATCGGTCATGATCATCTTGAGCACGAAGGGCAGCCGCTCGGATTCGAAGAACATGTGCTCGGAGCGGCAGAGCCCGATCCCTTCGGCGCCGTACTCCCTGGCGCGCTTGGCATCCTTGGGGTAGTCGGCGTTGGTCCATACGCCAAGGGTCCGGAACTCGTCTGCCCAGGAAAGCAGCTTGATGAGCCATGGATCCCGGATGTCCGGCACCGTGGTGCTCAGCTTGCCCAGGTAGAGCTCCCCCACGGTGCCGTCGACGGAGATCCAGTCGCCCTCGTTGATGATCTCGTCCCGGATTCGCATCTGACGGCGGTTCATATCGATCATGAGGTCCGAAACCCCCACCACGGCGGGCTTGCCGAACTGCCGCGCCACCAGGGCGGCATGGCTGGTCCGGCCGCCGCGGCTCGTCAGAATCCCTTTGGATGCCAGCATGCCGTGGACATCGTCCGGTTTGGTCTCCGGGCGGACCATGATGACATCCTTGCCGCTTTGGCTCCATTTTTCCGCAACGTCGGCATCCAGGGCAACAATGCCGCATGCCGCCCCCGGAGAGACATTGAGCCCGCTGCCCAGAAGCGTACCGCCCGCCTTGGCCGAGGCGACGGCCTTGCGGTCGAACTGGGGGTGAAGGAAGAAGTCTACCTGATCCGGCGCTACGCGGAGAACGGCGTCCTCGCGGGAGATGAGCCCCTCTTCCGCCATGTCAACGGCGATGCGCACCGCCGCCTGGGCGGTTCGCTTCCCGTCCCGGGTCTGGAGCATCCAGAGCTTGTTCTTCTCGATGGTGAACTCCACATCCTGCATTTCCCGGTAATGATTCTCGAGCTTCTGCGCCACCTCCTCGAATTCCGCGTAGGCGGCGGGCATCTCTGTTTTGAGATTTGAGAGGTCTTTGGTCATGCGAATGCCGGCGACCACGTCCTCGCCCTGGGCGTTGGTCAGGTAGTCCCCCTCGATCTGGCGTTCGCCGGTGGATCCGTTACGGGTCATGGCGACGCCCGTCGCCGAGTCGTCGCCCATGTTGCCGAAGACCATGGTGACGATGCTGACGGCGGTGCCGAGATCGTGGGCGATGCCTGCGGCATTGCGGTAGTCCACGGCCCGTTTGCCGTTCCAGCTCTTGAAGACCGCTTCCGTGGCAAGGCGCAGCTGTTCCAGGGGATCCACGGGGAAGTCGTATCCCTTCTGCCGCCGGCAGATGGCCCGGAACTCCTGGGTCACTTCCTTCCAGGCGTCGGCCGTCAACTCGGCGTCGGTCTCCGCGCCTGCTGCCATGCGGGCATCGGTGATGACCTCTTCGAACAGCTCGTCGGGCACGCCCATGACCACATTGCCGAACATCTGCACCAGGCGCCGGTAGGCGTCATAGACGAACCGCTCGTCGCCGGTCAGCTCGACCATGCCGCGGGCCGTATCGTCGTTGAGGCCGATATTGAGCACCGTGTCCATCATCCCCGGCATGGAAAACTTGGCGCCGGAACGGCACGAGACCAGAAGGGGGTTGACCGGGTCTCCGAAGGTCTTGCCCGTGGCCTTCTCGACGACCTTGAGGGCCTCGAGCTCCTGCTCCCACAGGCCGTCGGGGAATTTGCCCCCCGATGCAAGATAGGCGTTGCAGGCCTCGGTGGTTACCGTGAACCCCGGGGGCACCGGCACATCAATTCTGGCCATCTCCGCGAGATTGGCCCCCTTGCCGCCCAGAAGGCCGCGGACGCCGTCCCAGGTTCCCCCGGCATGTGTTTCTGCAGCCTCGACCTCATCGAACAGATATACCCATTTTTTCGTCACCAGCTCTCCTCCCCTTCAAGATGATATTACCGATTACCATGCAAAAACGATTCGCATGCCTTTTTGAATACGCCTTTCGGAACAGACTTTCGTTCTGCAGTCCTCCTCTATGCCATTAGATGCCGGAAAGATCAACCGCCCCGGGCAGTATGGATGTTCGAATCGAAAGGATGCCCCAGAGCGGTCATTCGCTGTTGGCGGGCCCCGTCTCCCGCCCCTTGAACCATCGGGCGATGGCCGCAAACACCCGCTTCAAGCCGCGCCAGATCTTGGGCAGCAGCCAGATCACAAGGCAGATGAAGAGGATGAAAAAACCGATGAAGAGCAGGGGATGGTTGAGCGCCGTCCAGATGCCCGCCACGACGATGACATCCTCGGAGATCGATGCAGCCCAGTTGCTGAAGGGCTCAGGGGATGTGTTGATCAGCGCCCGGGAGCCGGCCTTGGTCGCATGGACCCCGGCGGTGACGCCGCCGCCCAGAATGGCCGCGGTCAGGGCCATGGCTGGTGATACATCTCCCACGGCCCCGGCCGCCAGGACCGCACCGGCGGGGATTCGAATAAAGGTGTGGAGCGCATCCCATCCCGTATCCACCCCCGGTGTCTTGTCGGCGATGAACTCGGCAACGAACATCAGGCCTGCACCGGCCATGACCAGCGGGTTCATCAGGATGTGCAGATGTTCGGGCAGGACGATGTTCTGGGTGGCGCCCAGCGCCCCGAGAACCAGAATCGTCGCATACAGGTTAATCCCGCTGGCCCAGGCGGCACCCATCGAGAGTGCAATGGCGCGGGTGATTTCCTCATATGCTTCCATGATATGACCTCCTTCTATTGTGGAATCGGTATTCTCCGGCCGGGACAGAAACGTCCTATTCCGGGCCTGCTTCGGCCTCCTGCGCCGGCGGCCCCGGAACCGGGGCGGCGGTGTTCTGTATGGTGATGGCCTCGCCCGGTTCCCCGATGCCCCGGATTTCGGGTCGGTACATCGCTTCGACAAACGGCGGCGGCACCGCGAAGGAGCCTGGACTGACCGCCCGCACCAGGTAGAAAAGATGCGAGACGGCGTACTCGTTGAGCCGGAGCGCCGCCACGTAGCGGTCGTCACGGAACTCCTCGTAGACCAGGCCCGCAGCCTCCCTGTACTCTCGAATCGAGCGGCCTTCGACTTCGATCGCGTCAAACCCTCCGTGCGTCTTGAGGTTGAGGTTTTCGACTTCGAACCCCGCCGGCACCAGATCCGCCGCCAGGGCGTCGGGAACGGACGCCTTCGCCCCGAGGCGGAGATGGACGAGAATCAACTCACCCACGTGAAAGGTTCGCCGCGCCAAAAGGCTGCCGTCGGGGTTGAGGTATTCGCGGGAAATCTCTATCTGCGAAACATCCGGCTGCGGCGGATTCTTCGTGTATCCCCGGAAGGTTGCAGAAAGATAAAGCGGGCTTTCCGACGCGGACCGAAACTGGACCCCTGCGGCGGCCGTATCCGCCCCCAATGGTATCACGAAATCTTCATCCTGGTCGACGGTGATTTGCGACTTCCCTTGAGACAGCGTACCCTTGAAGCGGCCGGGGGCAAGACCGTCAAGGGCCATCCCCGCCCGGAACAGGGCGTATTTTTCCTGGGTGCTGAACCACGTCCGGGCACGCAGGGCGCCTTCGAGGCCGGAAAGGAGCCTTTCCAGCGCCGATGCGTCGCCTGCGTCATGCTCGATGAACAGCGCCACGGCCATGGCGAGGTCCCGCAGGGCGCTGCCGTAGTCCGGCCGGAACCCCTCAATGTCCGGCCGCGCCTGAACCGCCCTGGCAAGGATCTTCTGGGCCCGCGGCGCATCCCCCATCAGCTTCAGGGCGATTCCCGCATGGGTCAGGGCCAGCGGCGTCGCCTCGGATCCGGCATCCTCGCAAAGCGTCCGAAGGGTCCCCAGCGGCGCGCGGCCCAGCCGGGCCAAAACAAAACCGGCGTAGCTTCGGACCGCAAAATCGAGCGCGCCGCGGCGGTCGTTCCGCAGATGGACCGGCGCCGGAGCCCCGCGCTCCAGGTAGGCCTCGAGGCGCTCGAGCACCGAATCGTGCAGCGCCTCGGGGGTGCCCAGCCCCATCTATCTTGCGGCTTCGAGGAAATTGGCGGCAAACACCGTCAGCCATCCCTCCTCGGGGCTGGAGCGCCCCCACATCCCAAAGCCGCCGGTCGGCAGCTGCATGCTGCCCAGACGATCGAGTGTCTTTTCCAGCTCCGACAACCGCTTTTCCGGATCGACGGCAGGCAGATGGAGGGCGGCGGACACCTCCGGGGTGGCGTGGAGCAGCGGATAGGCCCGGCTCGTGGTCTGCTCCAGGCAGCCGTAGGGATAGGCGATGAGCCCGGCCATGGCGTCCTGGAAATCGATGGGGACGCGCCGGGAGACGGCAAGCCTCCCACGGATGGTCGCCGGAATGAGGTCGGCGGCCATATCGGGGGCCAGTCCCGCCTCGCCACCCGGGGGGACCACCATCATGACCCGGCGGGAGATGCCCGGGTAGCCGGGCCGGATGTCCAGGCGCCATCGGCGCTCAAGATGGTAGTCTCCGGCCGACAGGGTCATCCGAAGGACGGCCGGACCGACATCGGCGCCGGCGGTCATGGGGAAGCGAAGCGCCGTCTTTTCCTGATCGGCCAGCGCCAGGCGCCGGGTGCCGCGCTCCAGCACCAGAGGGCCCTCGGCGGAAAGTGTGAGGGAAGTCTCCAGGGGACCGCCGCTCAGGTTGTGAACGTCGAGGGTGGCCTCGGAACGATCCCCCGGTGCGAGAAACTGCGGGGTCGCCAGTTGTGCCACCACAGGCGCCGCCACCGTCATCTCCCGATCCGCAGCACCGAAGGCATCCCGGCTGAAGGCGACGGCCATGAGCCGCAGACGGCCGTTGAAATTCGGGAGCTGGAGCACCACCGGTGCACGGCCCGCCTCATCCACGGCCACAGGGCCCTGAAACAGGGAGACGAGTTCCACCCGGGGCTCCGGCCGCCGGCCGCCGGCAAGGTCGGCGCCGGCGCCGAAGCGGAGTGC
>CAJXSB010000330.1 GCA_913060435.1 uncultured Desulfococcus sp. | reverse complement strand
AAGACGCCTGCCGTGTCTGCCATACCGAAGGGCAGGACAAGAACTTTGATTATAAAGCCAAATCCCGTCTCGTTCACGGGGAAAAATAAAGGAACACCTTCATGAGACTTCGTATCATCGCCCTGGCATGCATGCTGGTTTTCTGCATGGCGGCGGCTGCATCGGCCAGCCAGCTCAGGATCAGCGAAACACAGGTCCATTTCGGCAACATGAAAGAGGGACCGGAAGCGCGGAAAACCGTCACCCTGGTCAACTCCTCCGATACTTCCGCCGTGATCGCCAACGTTTCCACCAGCTGTTCCTGCACCACCACGAAGCTGGACAAGACCACTCTGGCCCCGGGCGAGGCCGCGACCATGGTCATCACCTACCACACCTTCAAGTTCCCCGGTAAGTTCGACAAGACCGTCCATGTCTTCACCGGCGCCGACGGCAAGACCGAGGATGTCATTCACATTCTCGGCTATGTGAACCCGATGCCCATGGGCGTCATGGAAGTGACTCCGCGCAAGACCAGAGTGGAAGGCCTGGCCGCAGGCAAATCCGCTCCGGTCAGGATCATGGTCAGGAACGCCGGGGACGCCCCCATGACCGTGACCGCCGTCAAGTCGCGCAAGTTCAAGGCCACCTACTGGACCGGAAAGCTGAAGCTCGAAGCCGGGCAGTCCGCGCCGCTTGAGTTTTTCGTCACCCCGCAGAAAGCCGGCCGGTTCATGGACATCATCATGGTTTTTTCCGACGCCCGCAACGATATCGGCAAAGGCTACAAGGCCGTGCTGACGGGAGAAGCGAAATAAGCGTCTCCGGAAATGATGAACCTCCAACCTCATCTCCCTCTCCTGAAGTTCCTCCGGCGGGCATGCCGCCGGAGGAACGCTTTGCTTTCCGGGGAGCGGCAATTTGCGCAGTGGCGTTTTTCAGAACATTGGGGTAGTGCCCTCCCATGCTTCGCCGTTACAGAACCCGCCTTGCCGTTTTCCTGCTGTGTCTTTTCTCCATGACGTCAGCCTCGTTGCTGTGTTCGACGTCCGACGCCTGGAGCCGCGAGACTTACACCGTGGGCATTCGGGCGATTTCCCCTCCGTTCTCCTTTCTTGCCGTGCAGGACGGCAAGCAGGTGGTCCGCGGGTATTCCGTGGACGGATGGGTCATGATCAGCAAACTCCTGGGTGTGGATGTGCAATTCGTACCTTTCGGCGATCTGCACAAGCGCCGTCAAATGATGGATCAGGGGAAGATAGACTTCATCTCCCTCGATTCGGAAAAAGTCGCACGTGAGTTTGATTGGGAGTTCATTTCGGTGGGGTGCAGCCTGCGGCACCATCTGTATGTGAATGAAAAATGTCGGTCCGTGACCTGCATGCGGGATTTGCGCAACAAGAGGGTCGTTGCCGTTACCGGAGCGCCGTACAGTCCGGAGGTCGTTCTGGGGGATGACGTGCTGAGGGTCGCATCTCCGTTTGAAGCCCTGACCATGCTCAGCCAGGGCGTTGTGGAAGTGTTTGTGGCTCCTTCCGAGCAGGTGGCCGACTACCTCATCGACAAACACCGAATTCCGCATATCCTCAAGAAAGGTGTCATTCTCGGTGAAACTCCCATGGGGGTAATCGCCTCCAAAGCTCATCCCGAAAGGGCGGCGAAAGTTCGAAGAGCTTTCAAACGGCTGCAGGAAAGGGGTGTCGCAGCCCAGCTTCACGACAAATGGTTCGGGGCATCCTCCATATCGGACGGATTCAAACGGTATGCAAAATACATTGCCATCGCTTCCGCGATAGTCGGTTTGATCTTTATCGCCATCGTCGCCTGGAACGTCTCGCTCAAGCGACGGGTGGAACGTGTGGCCAATGATTTGCGGCGGACGGAACAACGCTACCGGGATCTCATAGAATCCTCACCGGATATGATTTTTCTGGTTAATGAAGCAGGGGATATTCTGCATGCCAACGAGAGGGCCATGACCTTTCTCAATTTCCCCGCGGCGGATGTGATCCCGAACTTGAAACACATAACCGCTTCCGATTACGTTGAGGAGATCTACGCTTTTCTGGACAAGGTGTTCAACGACGGCTGCGACAAGCATGAATTCGTCATGCAGATGGTCGGGGATCAGCCGCTGGAAGTGGAGATAGCAGGGCGCATCATCCAGGGGCGGCTGGGCAACGAGTTGCTGGCCTGTCTCTTTGCCCGCAACGTCACCGAGCGCAACCGCATGGAAGAGGAGCTCATCCAATCGGAGCGGCTCGGAATCATCGGCAAGATGGCCGCCAGCGTGGCGCATGAGGTCAATAACCCCCTCGGCATCATTCAGGCTAATGCAGAGGATCTGCTGTACGAAGGTTCACTTTCCGAAGAGGTGAAGGAGGGGTTGGAGGCCATTCAGCGCAACGCCACCCGCGCCGGAGAGATCACCACCGGTCTTCTGGAGCTGGCCTCGCCCAAGCCCATGACCGTGGAGACGCTGGACGTGGAGGACCTTATCCGGGAATCCATTTCACTGCTTGGCCCCAAGGCCAAAAACAGCGAGATTGAAGTCGACGTGCAGAGTGGCCCGCTTTTCATCCGCGGAGACAATCGGGCGCTGCAGCAGGTGCTGGTGAATTTGTTTTTCAACGCCTTGGAGAACATGGAGAACGGAGGAAAACTCGTTGTCCATTCCAATTGCGAGGGAGAAGGTGAGTACGGCACCGTGCGTATTGTGATCCGCGACCGGGGCAAGGGAATCCCCCGCGAAAACCTCCATCGCATTTTCGAGCCGTTTTTCACCTCCCGCAAGGGAGGCTTCGGACTCGGACTTTTCATCACCCGGCGCATGGTGGAACGTCATGACGGCATAATTTTCGCAGAGTCCGCACCCGGTACGGGAACCGCCATGAACGTCGAGTTCCCTGCATATACCAGGAGGGAAACATAATTCATGCCTGAAAAGATTCTTCTCGTCGACGACGAACAGGACCTGCTTTCCGTACTGAAACGTTCGCTGGGGAGGCAGGGGTATGTCGTGCATGCGGCATCATCCGGACAGGATGCCTGGCAGGCCCTGACGGAAACCGCTTATGACCTCATTGTCAGTGACCTTGCGATGGACTCCATGAATGGGTTGGAACTGCTCAAGCAGATACGGACCATCGATGCAGCCCTGCCTGTCATCATCATGACCGGCGCCGGTTCCATTGAAACTGCTGTCGAGGCCATCAAGCTCGGCGCCTATCACTACATAACCAAACCGTTCAAGACCCAGGAGCTGGCCTTGCTGGCCCGCCGGGCGATCGAACATGGGCAACTGCACCGGAAGCTCGAGACGTTCCAGGCACAGCAGGCCGCAGACGAAAACGACGCCATGGTCATCGGCAACAATGTCATGGTCCAGCAGATGATGACCACCATCGACAAGGTATCCGGCTCCGATGCCCCGATTCTCATCCAGGGGGAAACCGGCACGGGAAAATCCATGTTCGCCAAACGTATCCACAAGGCGAGCTCCCGGGCCGATAAGCCGTTTTTCACCATCGATTGTGGAGCACTGACGCAGAATTTGCTCGAAAGCGAGCTCTTCGGGCACGTCAAGGGCGCATTCACAGGCGCAGTGCGCGCCAAAAGAGGGCTCTTGGAAGAGGCGCAGGGGGGGACGATTTTCCTGGACGAAATCGGTGAGCTGAGCCCCACGACTCAGGTCAAGCTTTTGCGCGCCATACAGGAGCACGAAATCAAGCCGGTGGGCGGCAACACTCCCATATCCATTGACGTCCGCTTTCTGTCGGCGACCAGCAGAAACCTTGAGAAAGGCGTCGAATCCGGGGAATTCCGAAAGGATCTGTATTACCGCCTTGCGGTCATTCCTCTGCACCTGCCGCCCCTGCGGGAACGGCAGGACGATTTGATGCTCTTCGTGGATCATTTCATTCGCAAGTTCAGCAGCAGATACAACAAGTCCATCACGGAAATGGCTCCCAGTGCTCTCCAGGCCCTGCAGGAATCTCCCTGGAAAGGGAACATTCGCGAGTTGGAGAATGTCATTGAACGGGCCGTGCTGCTCACTGACAGTCCGACCATTGGTCTTGATTCCCTGTTCATCAGCGTCAGCGCCTTTGGTGCTGCCGAGCAGGAACTCAACCAGCCTGTTTCACTCAAGAAAGCTGTGGAGAAGGCCGAGATCAGAGCCATCCGCCAGGCATTGGCCGCAGCGGACGACAACCGTTCCAAGGCGGCGCACTTACTCGGCATTGGCCGCAGGACCCTTTACGACAAGATCGACGCATACAATTTGTAGCTTCTTGTCCTGGTTGCAGACGCAAAAAAGGCCGCTCCCCTGGGGGGGCGGCCTCTTATTGTATAGGGAAGCCGGCGTTTAATCGAAGAGCGTTCCCAGATCAAAAGTCTTCATCAGTTTCAATTCGACCCTGTAGTCATCCGAGGCAGCCTTGGTGCCTTCGTACCACCGTTTGACCGGCGCCTTGAGAATGACCCCGACGGAGGTCTTCCAGGGTTTGATCTTGTAGGCCACTTTGGGGCCGGCGTACCATTCCAGGGATGCGTCGCTTTGTCCCTCGCCGTGTTTCCGGGATTCGGCATACGTTTCAAAGGTCGACTCAACACCAATGCTCCAACTGTCGGTCAGGGCGTAAGCATATCCGAGGTTCCAGCGAAACCTGTCGCCTCTTTCGTAGTCGTGCGCTCCTTCGGTGAACATTGCATAGTTGACTTCGCTGTCAAAGCGGTTCGCACCGAGGAAGTAGGTGCCTCCGAGGCCAACCACCGCCCCCCAGGACGAGTTCCCGGCCAGGTCGGAGGAGTGCTGGCTCACGGAGCCGGTGGGGAGGACCGCCCCGAAATCCAAAGCCACGGAAAGGGGGTCTCCGGCGCGCTGGTTGAAGAGGCGCTGGTGCAGGAGAACCGTGCTGTCCCCGATGCCGTAGATGTCGCGGTTGTCAGTATTCGTTTTTTCCAGGTGGACATTGTAGATCGGGGTGGCTGTACGAATGTCCAAACCGTCCCAGATCCCGTAGCGGGTTTTGAAAACTTCGTTCAGTT
>CAJXSB010000329.1 GCA_913060435.1 uncultured Desulfococcus sp. | reverse complement strand
CCTCCCTGGGGGAATCCGACCTGGAGACCCTCGCGGCTCTGCACGCGGCCGTTGCATCCCCCGATCCCGTAGCCTACGCCCCCTCCCGGCCCTTTGCCCTTCGGCCGGGGGTCGCCCGGGGCCGGGTTGCGGGCGGCAACCTCTGCACGCTCTGCCACCTGGCGGGCACTCCTTATGCACCGAAGACGGCCGGGCGCATTCTGTTTCTGGAGGAGTGCGGCGAGCCGCCGTACAAAATCGACCGCATGCTGACCCATCTGCGGATGTGCGGGTGGTTCGACGCTGTCGCCGGGGTCCTGCTCGGCGCCTTCGAACGCTGCGGTGATATGTCCGTGATCCACGGGATTCTCGAAGATGCCTTTGCTGCGCTCCCGGTTCCCGTCCTGGGCGGCCTGGAGGCCGGCCACGGCGTGCGGAATCTGACCCTCCCCATGGGCGTCGACGCCGTTCTGGACGCAGACCAGGGCCGCCTGACCTACTGCGGCCCGGCGACATCCCGGATGGGAGACGGCGGCAGATGAACACCGTGGTCCGCCGCATGGCTGCCGGCATCGACAGCGGGGTCTTTCCCGGGGCGGTGCTGCTGGCCGCCCGGGGGGAGGAGATCCTGATTCATCGCGCCTTCGGGGTGACAGACATCTTCTCCTGCGCCGAGGTGACCGCCGACACGGCATTCGATCTGGCCTCCCTGACCAAGCCCCTTGCAACGGCCGCGGCCGTCATGGTGCTCGCGGCGGGCGGAGCCTTGACGCTCGATGCCCCCCTGGCCGGGGTCCTGCCCGAATTTCGGCATACGGAAAAGGCGGGCGTCAGCATCGTCCAACTCTTGACCCACACGAGTGGTTTTCCGGCCTGGCGGCCTGTCTACCGGGCGCTTCGTCGGATGCCGCAGCACGACCGGAAGCCCGCCCTCGAGCGGATGCTGGTGGCCATGCCCCTGGTGGATCGCCCTGGGAGGCGAACGATCTACAGCGATCTCGGCTATATGGTTCTCGCGTGGGTCGTCGAAAGGGTTTCGGGGCAGGCGATGGACGCCTTTCTCGATGCATCGGTCTACGGCCCACTGGGCGTCGGGGGGCTCTTTTTCCCCGGCCCGGAGTATCCCGGGCCGGACGATTCCGTGGCGGCGACAGAGTTCTGCCCGTGGCGGAACGTACTGCTTTCGGGGCGGGTTCACGACGACAACGCCGACGCCGCCGGCGGGGTCGCCGGCCATGCCGGCCTGTTCGGCACCGCCCGGGGAGTCCACCGACTGCTCTCCTGCATGCTGGCCGCCTGCCATGGCGATGCAACCCCAGGGGTGCTGCCCCAGGATCTGGTCCGCCGCTTTTTCACGCCGTGGGGGCGGTCGGGCCGGACGCCCGGCTTCGACCGTCCGGAGGGGCCGTGCTCCAGCGCCGGACGGCATTTTTCGATCCATTCGGTGGGACACCTCGGCTTTACGGGGACGTCGTTCTGGATGGATGTCGACCGGCGCATCATCGTGGTCCTCCTGACAAACCGCGTTCATCCCTCCCGCAGCAACATAGGGATCCGGGCGTTCCGCCCTCTGATCCACGATGATGTGATGGAGATGGTGCGCCGGGGCAGCGGCGCATCAAAATCCGCTTGTAATGGCAGGTGAATTTTGGTAGCTAAGCCTATTTGAGGTTTACAGGATCATCGAAACCAAATATCGATTCTG
This sequence comes from uncultured Desulfococcus sp., assembly GCA_913060435.1. Taxonomy (GTDB): domain Bacteria; phylum Desulfobacterota; class Desulfobacteria; order Desulfobacterales; family Desulfococcaceae; genus Desulfococcus. Next base: position 3,360 of record CAJXSB010000329.1, on the reverse strand, counting down.
AATATGGGGTGATATGGGGCTTTTTATCGATTCTCTTTTGGGTATCTTTTCCAGCGATCTCGCCATCGACTTGGGAACCGCCAATACACTGGTCTACGTGAAAGGGAAGGGCATCGTGCTGAGCGAGCCCTCCGTCGTTGCCGTGCGAACGGACAACCGCTTGAAAAACCGAGTGCTGGCGGTGGGGCTCGAGGCCAAGAACATGCTGGGCCGGACCCCTGGGAATATTGTGGCGATTCGCCCCATGCGCGACGGTGTGATTGCGGATTTCGAGGTGACCGAAGCCATGATCCGCCATTTCATTCATCAGGTGCATAACCGGCGGACCTTTGTCCGGCCCAGAATTATCATCGCCGTCCCCTCGGGCATTACCCAGGTGGAAAAGCGCGCCGTCAAGGAATCGGCGGAATCGGCCGGCGCCCGCGAAGTTTTCCTGATCGAGGAGCCGATGGCCGCCGCCATCGGTGCCGGGCTTCCCATCACCGAACCGACCTGCAACATGGTGGTGGATATCGGCGGCGGGACCACCGAGGTGGCCGTGATTTCTCTTGCGGGCATTGTCTACAGTCGCTCCATCCGGGTGGCGGGAGACAAGATGGACGCCGCAATCGCCCAGTACATCAAGCGGAAATATAATCTGCTCATCGGCGAAAGAACGGCCGAGACCATCAAGACGACCATCGGAAATGCCTATCCGAATCCCAATGAAATGGAGACGATGGAGATCAAGGGGCGGGACCTTGTCACGGGAATTCCCAAGATCCTCACCATCAATACCGAGGAAATCCGGGTCGCCATTTCCGAACAGGTCGACGCGATCGTCGAGACCGTCAAGATCGCACTGGAGCAGACGCCGCCGGAGCTGTCGGCGGACATCGTCGACCGGGGCATCGTGCTGACCGGCGGCGCTGGTCAGCTCAAGAATCTCGACAAGCTGCTCCGGGAGGAGACCGGCCTGCCCATTACCGTAACCGACGATCCACTATCGACGGTGGCGCTGGGTTCCGGCAAGGCCCTCGACAGCATCGAGATTCTCAAGCAAGTCATCATCACCTAATGATATGTTCTCCAGAAAAACGGTGGTGATCAGCAGCGTCGTCATTCTCTTTGTCGTCAACCTGCTGCTGCTTTCCCTGTCGGTCCGGCACCACAACACCTCCTACGGCACGGAGCAGACGACCATCGCCATTACCGGGCCCTTCCAGAATGTCATCAGTTTTATCATCCGCTCCGTAAAGCAGGTCTGGTTCCGATATTTTTCACTGATTTCCGTGGCGGAGGAGAACGGCCGGCTCAAAGCGGCGCTCGACCGCGCCCTCGAGCGGGGGCATCGGTGTGACGAGCTCGAGCTGGCAAACCAGCGGCTGCGGGCACTGCTTGATTTTCAGGAGACCCTCAAACAGAAGACCGTGGCAGGAGAGATCATCGGAAAAGACCCTTCGCCGTGGTTCCGAAGCATCATTATTAATAAGGGGCTGCGGGACGGGCTGCGGCCGTCCCTTCCGGTGATCGTTCCCGACGGGGTTGTGGGGATCGTGACCGACGTGTCGGAGCGATATGCCAAGGTTCTCATGATGATCGATCAGAACAGCGCTGTGGATGCGCTGGTGCAGCGGAATCGCGCGCGGGGATTGATCCGTGGGGAGGCAAAGGAGATCTGTACCCTCGAATATGTGCTCTACCGCCACGACCTTCGGGCGGGGGATGTGGTGGTGACATCCGGACTCGACGGCGTCTTTCCCAAAGGCCTTCGCATCGGGACGGTCTCCCGGGTGACCAAGAAGAATGCTGGAATTTTTCAGGAGGTCATCGTCACGCCGTTTGTCGATTTTGAGACCATCGAAGAGGTGCTGGTGATTCTTTCCCCGCCAGCACATGATGCATTCTACGGAAAATGAATTACGGTTTCTACCTTTTTGCCTGTCTTGGCATTACCATTTTTCAGACGGCCGTCATCCTTGAATTCTTCCCTTCCCACCAGTGCTATGACCTTTTTATCCCGTATATCCTTTATCTCGGCGTCATGCGGCCCTTTTACGAGGTCCTGCCATTTGTCATCGCGAGCGGCCTGATCGTCGACGGCCTTTCGGCGGGCCCCCTGGGACTCTACGCCACCAGTTATTTATGGATATTCGTTCTGACCAGGCTTGCCAGCGGCGTATTCGTGGTTGCGCACTGGCTCTGTCTGCCGCTGGCGATTTCCGCCGGCGTGTTGCTGGAGAATCTGATCATTCTCGGGTCGTGCGTTCTGCTCGACCGGCAGTTTCACGTACCGAAGATGTCCATCGGCATTGTGCTGGAACAGATTGGATGGGCTGCGGCCACCGGCGTATTCATCTTTATCGGCATCCGGATGGCCCATCGCCTCTGGTACGAGTGGTTTGAAAAAGCCCCCGGCGAGAATGATGAAGATGAATCGTACCCCGGCAAAGCCTTCCGTTGAAGACCGCAATGGGTTTTTCCTTTAACGTCGTCGGCAGAGAATGGTACAAGCGCCGCCTCATGTTTGCCGCCGGGATCGCGACGGCGGCGTTCATGGCCCTTTTCCTCCGCCTGTTTCAGCTTCAGGTGATCGAGGGCGAGGAGTTCCGGCGCCTATCCCAGAACAACTGCATCCGTCTTCAGGAGATCCGCCCTTCCCGGGGCGTGATTTATGACCGGAGCGGCGTGCTCCTGGTCGACAATCGACCCGCCTTTGACATGAGCATCGTTCCGAAAGATGCCAAGCCGGTGGCGGAAACCATGGCGAAGCTCGCCCGATATGTGCACATCCCTGAAGAAACGCAGCGGGCCGTGGGCAATGGGGCGGGGCACCGGGCGCCCTACGCGCCGGTGCTCCTGAAAAAGGATATGAACCGGGACGAACTCGCAGCGGTGGAGGTTCACAAATTCGAGCTGCCGGGAATTGTGGTGGATATCCGGCCCCAGCGCCATTACATGTCTTCAAGCGCCGCCCATCTGATCGGGTATCTCGGGGAAATCAGTCTCGATGAGCTGAAAAGCGGGCGGTTTCCCCAGAGCAGGAGCGGCGATTACGTCGGCAAATACGGGGTTGAAAAGACCGCCGAGGGGTACCTGCGGGGGACGCCCGGCGGCAGGCAGGTCGAAGTCAATGCGCGGGGGCAGGTGGTCCGGACGCTTCACACCGTTGCATCCGTGGCCGGCGACAACCTGTGGCTCACCATTGATATTTTACTGCAGAAAAAGGCCGAAGCGCTCCTGGAGGGGCTCGTGGGCGCTGTCGTGGCAATGGATCCGGCAAACGGCGAGGTTCTGGCCATGGCGAGCAGCCCGTCTTTCGACCAGAACGGCTTTGTGGACGGCATGTCCCGGGAGGAATGGCGGGATCTCGCCTCGAAT
>CAJXSB010000328.1 GCA_913060435.1 uncultured Desulfococcus sp. | reverse complement strand
GAGGTTCTGGATCCACCGAGGACCATCGAATACAAAGGAAAGAAGCTTAAAGGGACGGCAAAGACCATCGGCCGAATCGAGATCGTGTCGGTGGAACAGGATTTCAGCTACGGGCGCGTCATCGAGACAAAGCGTGCGCTGAAAAGGGATGACGCGGTGAGGGAAAAGATCGATGCATTTCTCTCCAAAGGATGACGTGGCATGGCGCCTGGCAGCGGTTCTGCTGATGGTGCTCCTCTGGATGGGCGGCTGCACCAGGGCACCCGTCGAGGAGAACAGTACGCCGGCGGTGATGAGCGTCGCCGTATGGGAACTCGAAGCATTCGGGGGCGGGGCCGAGGCCGAGTGGGGGGAGGTTTTCTCATCTGCGGTCATGGAGGTGTTTGAATCGTCGGAGGGGTACACGGTGGTCGAGCGGGAGCGGCTGCTCCTGGCCCTGGAGGAGCTCCATATTGGTACGTCCACCCTTGCGGATGAGCAGACGCGTTTACGGATTGGAAAGATGGTTGGTGCCCGGTTCATGGTCTTTGGGGGGTACGTGATCCTGGGCGGTGGGATGCGCCTCGACCTCAGGCTTGTGGAGGTCGAGAGCGGCAGGATCCTTCGCGCCGCCCGAAGATCGACGGGCACTCCCAGCCTGGTGGGGGGCATTGCTGCTGCCCGGTCGGCTGCAGGTGATATTCTGTGATGCGACGGGACCCTTCGGGCAGGGCGGACGGCCGACCGTTGTCGTGTCGTTGCCGTGGCCCGAGTGGTGGCCCCCCTGAACTCAGCGCTTGAAGAGCTTGTCGATGATAGACCGCTCTTTGTTCTCTTCCGCAGCCGTTGAAGCAGGCGGGGCTGGAGCGTCGTCACCGACGCCCGGCGCCTCGATCTCCGCCAGGCGGCCGCCTGCCAGAAACTGAAAGCCGGGCCCTCCCGGCGCGAGCTGAATTCGATCGTTGGGGTTGAGAAGCGCATGGTCCTGGAAAAGTCCGCCGTTGACCTGGACCAGCTGTTTTCCCGTCAGGTCCTTTATCCCGTAGCGATCCTCACTGAAGAAGATCTGGAGATGGCGGTCGGATACATCCGGGTGATCGAGCACAAAGTCGCAGTCCGGATGCCTCCCGACAGTGATGGGAAGCTCCCGGAAGGCCTTCAGCGTCGGCCCGTATTGGATCGCCAGCGGCACCTTGACCTTTTCCACCGCCAATGAGGGCGAGGCCGCGGGGGGCGGCGGAGGCGGTTCCTGGGAGATGCGATCTTCGCCCATTTCGAACGTACGGTCCTCTGCAGCATTCCGGCTCGCGGGTGGGGGGGACGTTGGTGGGGACGGGTGCCTGGGCGTCGGGATTTCAGCTTCCGATCTGGTTTCCGTGAGAAAACTGATTCTTGGTCCGTTTTCCTCGGCAAGGATGAGCACATCTCCGGATGTAAGGTAGGTCTCTTTGACCGGCTTGCCTTTGATAAATGTGCCGTTTGCGCTCTGGTCGACCAGTTTGAAGCGGTTCCCATCCCGAATGATTTTGGCGTGATGACGTGAGATGGTCGTCATGTCCCGAGGGAACTGGACATGGCAGGAAGGGTGGCGGCCGATCCATATCTCAGGGTCCAAGAACTCCTGTATCTGGCCCTTGAGCGGCCCCTGTATATGGATGAGCTGAACAATAATTTCTGGTTGCTGCGGCATGCTATCCTTTGGCCCTGCGGCACTGGTTGAGGTTTGTACCCAGTAAAATTAAATTAGAAATCCTGCATGTTGTCAAGAGGATAATATTATTCCTCCGCCCCACTTTTTTCAAAAAATCATTTGATATTGAGGTCTTTTTCCGTTAATTTTTTATGAGGCAGCGGTTTTTGTCAGGTCCGTTGTACCGCCGGTGCCGCCTTCGGGGCGAACGCAGCGGAGGTCTCTTCCAGGATGCCGCCCGCGATTGCCGGCATTGTGCTGCATCGAGGAAAGCGGCGATGATCTGCCGCTGGACCTGAGATTGAAATCTCCATCAGATCGAACGGTAGCTTATGCCTGAAATTGCACTCTCCGGCCAGACGGATGTCGGTCTCAAACGCGCAAACAACGAAGACGCCTTCATGGTTCGGTCCGATCTGAACTTCTGCCTGGTGGCCGACGGCATGGGCGGTGCTGCGGCAGGTGAGCTGGCGAGCCGGTATTTTGCCGAATCCTGTCTGAAGCTTTTTTCCAAGGCAAGGGCCGATTCGATTTCGGGTCTGCTATTGCTGGTGCAGAAGGCTTTCCAGGTGGCCAATAAGTGCATCCTGAACCATGTCGAGCAGGAACCCCGGCACAAAGGGATGGGATGTACGGCGGAGCTGATGGCGTTCTGCGATGAAGGGTTTGTCCTGGGGCACGTGGGCGACAGCCGGACCTACCGTTTTCGAAACGGCGAATTCACGCAGCTGACCCATGACCACTCCCTGGTCCAGAACATGGTGGATCAGGGAATGATCTCCTCGGAGGAGGCCCGGTATCACTCCCATCGCAATGTGATTCTCCGGGCGGTGGGAATCGAAGAAAATCTCTCCCTCGATTTGATCAAGGGCAAAGCCACGCCCGGGGACATTTATCTCCTCTGTTCCGACGGCCTGACGGACATGGTCGATGATGACCGCATCAAAACGGCGCTCTCATCCGCCGCCTCCCTTCCCGAAAAGGCCGATGCATGCATTTCGCTGGCAAAGCAGGCAGGGGGCACCGACAATATCACGATCGTCCTGGCACGGGTGTTATAGACCGTCGCCCGGCGTTGGCATCTCCCGGCGGTGCTTGTTTTTCCGGTTGTGAAACCTTCTTGATTTTTTTCAATTTCTTGAGAAGGGCTTCCGCCTGAAGGATGTTCTCTGTGACGTCCTTGTAGCCGGGGTCAATGAAGTGCACTTTTTCCCATTCCTGCACAGCTTTGTCGATACTCTCCCCGTCATTTCCCGTAAAGTACTTGATGCCGTTGTTGTAGTGGGTTTTTTTGAAAATCTCCTCATACTCCATGCATCCGGGACAGTCGTCCCGATAGCGTCTGGCCTGGCGGAGGCTCGCCTTTGCCCGCACAAGCGCCCCCCGGTCCCCTGTCCGCTTGTAGTGCAGGAATTTTTTCAGCGCAATCTCGAAATGGGACTTGAAAAGATACTCCGTGGCGTCGGGCTCGAGGGGTGGAATGCGGGATTTTTCCATCTCCTGGATTGCCCGGGTATAATTTCGTTTCCGGAAATGGGCGAGGCCGTTTTCAAAATGGGTGTCGGCGCGGGCTTCAATTTCAGCCAGGTACTCTATGCATGTCTCGCATCGGCTCTCCGCTCGGGAGACAGCCGTAAAGGCATTGTAGGCAACCGCGTATTGCTGGTTTTCGTAGGCGGCTACGCCCTCCTGAAATCGCGCCATGACGGCGCCTTTGAACACAGGCATATCCTCCGTCACGTGACCGTCGGAAGCGTCGTTTGCCGCAGTTGCTGTGCCATCAGAAGCAGATTCCCATGCCGCGTCGGGGCGGGTGTCGTCGGTCTTCTCCATTGCCTGTTCAGCCTTGATCATTGCGCCTGCGGCCTGGAGAGGCAGGATCAGCTTCCAGCCGGCCTGCACCGTATCTGTTTCCTGGAGCTCGTTATGCTGCTTCAGCGCCTGGATGAGGTCGTTTCCGCAGGAGCCGTAATACGCCACGGCGATTCCAGAGAGGGTTTCACCGAGCTGGACCTGGTGGATGACAACGGCGTCACTGGCGCCGGTTTTGGCGAGCCGCTCCTGGAGGGAGGGAATGCTCCGCTGCTGATTCTCCGCGGTTGAATGGTGGCTGGATGGATGCTTCCGGGCTGTGGTATCGATGCCCTGAACACTGCGGCTGTAGACACCTTCCGTATTCCGGCTACGGCGGAGGCCATTGTCGGACGATTCCGGGAAGGCTGTCGTCGGCGTCCGCCGTTCGAGCATGCATCCCATTTCGCCCAGAAAAAAAACAACAAGCATTAAAACAATGATTTTTCTCATTGTATCGTCAGTGGTATTCCATCATCATTGTGCCAGAATGCCAATTCCCCCTTATGGGCGCAGGCATGCATAGACGCTGCCAGTGCCGCACACTGCCGCCTGGAGGCAAGTCATCGCTGTTCACATATTCCACCACTGTATAACAAAGAACCGGGTGCTTGTCATCAGGATGTTTTCAAAGAGCCCGGATTTAACGATTGCTGAACTTTGCGGCCAGATTGTTGTCGATGACGTACATGCAGACCTCCTTGGCCCCCTGCTCCGTGTATCGGGACTTCTGGGTGAGGTTGTTCATCAGGAACATCACATCTTCTCGGATCCGTTTGTCATAGGTTTTGAAGGACTCCTGACCATAATCCTTGACCGCCTGGCGGAAATTCTCGTTTTTGAGGAACGGATCCAGCACCTTTTCCTTCAGGGTATAGACGTATCGTTCGTGGAGTTCGCCGTACAGCTTTGTCTGGGTGACCGGCAGGTTTTCGATGATCAGCTCCTGGGTCAGCGTCGATGTCGTGTAGATCCGCTGGGTGTCTCTGCGGAACTCGGCGCGCCGCTCGTCGGTGACATCTCCGCCGAGCAGGCGGTTTTCGATGCCCCACAGGAATTCATCGGTGATCTCAATCAGTTCCCCCGTGTAGGGACAGGTCTCCTTGGACCCCTGCTCGAAGTTGACGGCGAACATATAATTCTGGATGTCCCGTGAAATCTGCGCCTCATTGTAGTTGTAGAGCGACTCCTTGACCTCCTGTAGCACCGTATAGTCGTACATCCGGAGCAGGGATTCAAGGAACCCTGCGGGGATGGATTCGCTCAGGTCCGGGCGGATCTTGGTGAAATAATTGCAGAGGGTGGACATATTGATCAGTTTGTCCTCCCGGGCGCAGGTGGAATAGAAATCATTGAAAATCTTGATGGAGTCACGGCCCGAAAAGCCTTTTTTCCCCTCGGTCTCCGACTCCGCGATGATTTTCCGGCGCAGTTTGGCGGTAAAGCGCTTCCGGTCTTCGTCTGAAAGCCAGGTGGGGATATAGCCGGTGTAGATCTCCATTTTGAGCAAGTGAAGGTTCGAGTCGCAGTAGAGG
>CAJXSB010000327.1 GCA_913060435.1 uncultured Desulfococcus sp. | reverse complement strand
CGTTGGACGGCACGGCGCTGATAATGGTCGACTCCACGCAGAAGGTGCCGCTGCCCTGCATCAGGACGGTGGTATGTCGGTCGTCGCCGCCGGCCAGGGCCGTCAGGGTGGTGCGGATGGTCTGGACGATCTGGTTGTAGTCCTCATCCCACGTGCACCAGTCCCGGAGCATGGCGCTTTTCACGGACTTGGTGGTGCTGAGGGGGCCTGGGGTCAGCAGCAGGTACGGATTGTCGGGCAAATGGTCGAGTGTCATCTTTGTCTTTTCCGGTTGTCAGGTGGTGGGTCCGGCGGAGGGTCCGCCGACGCTGGTTACGGCATCCGCCAGGATGTCAAGGGCCTGGTCGAGCTCCGCCGCCGTGATGGTCAGGGCCGGGGTGAGGGTCAGGAAATTGCCGCCAGAAAGCTTGAAGCTGAGGCCGTCCCGGAGGCACTGGTACATGATCCGGTCGGCCTCGGATGCTGCAGGGCGGCCGTCCCGCTTCAGTTCGAGGCCGAAAAGCAGGCCCCTCCCCCGGATGTCATCCACCAGGGGATGCCCGCCGAGGCGGGCCGCCAGCCCGTCGAGGGCCGACCGGCCAAGGGTGCGGGAGCGGGATACGAGCCCGTTTTTTTCAATGCTTTCGATGCCGGCGAGGCCGGCGGCGCAGGCGACGGGGTTTTTCTCGTGGGTGTAGTGGCCCAGGGCCATCTCCTGCCCCACGTTGAGCCCCTCCCGGGCCGCGATGGCCGCCAGGGGAAAGACGCCGCCGCCCAGCCCTTTGCCCAGGATCAGGATGTCCGGGACCACTCCTTCATGCTCGCAGGCGAACATCCGGCCGGTCCTGCCCAGGCATACGGCGGTTTCGTCGAAGATCAGCAGGGCGCCGTGGCGGTCGCAGGCCCGCCGCACCGCCTGCCAGTACCCCGGCGGCGGCGGGTTCACCCGCGTGCAGCGGATGGGCTCTGCGATCACCGCCGCCACATCGCCCTCTTTTTCCATCACGTACTCGATGTACCGGGCGCATTTGAGGCCGCAGGTGCCGCAGCGGCCGTTCGGGTCCCAGAGGCATTCCCGCGGGTCGGCCGGCGGCACGTGCTCCGTTCCGGGCAGCAGCGGTCCGATGGACCTGCGGAAGAGGGCCTCCCCGCCGACGGAGATGGCGTCGAGAGAGGCGCCGTGGAAGGCGTCCCACATGGAGATCGTCTTGAACCGGCCGGTGGCCGCGCGGGCCAGCTTCAGGGCCATGCCAACGGCGCTGGTCCCGCCGGGGGCGAAGAGCACGCGGTTCAGGTCCCCCGGGCAGATCGCCGCCAGCTTCTCCGCCAGCCGGACCGCCGGCTGGTTGGTGTATCGCCGGGGGCAGAAGGGCAGGGTCTCCAGCTGCGCCCTGACGGCGGCCAGCACTTCCGGGTTGGCATGCCCGGCCTGGTGGACGCTGTTGCCGTGGAAGTCGAGCATCCGCCGGCCGGAAAGCGCCGTCATCCCGGTGCCGCGGCATTCCGTCAGTACGTCGAGGCACGGGGTGGAGAGGGACTGGTGGAGAAAGACGGCAGCGTCCCTTTCGAGCCATTCACGGGTGCTGTCATCCAGGTCCTTTTCCCAGGCCTGGCGATTTCCGGATAGATTGGAGTCGCCTTCGGACAGGTCGACCGGCGGGGTCTCTATCGGGTGGTCCATGGCGTACAACTCCTGCTCACAGCGGTGTTTCGCCGTCGGCCAGGCGGCCGTTGATGGCTTCGATGATGGGCAGGCACTCCCAGATGCCCCTTGCGGTGTAGTGGGCGCCAGCTGCTGTGAAGCGCGCCTCGATCTCGGCCAGACGGCGGTCGAGCTCCTCCCGCGGCAGGGCGGAGACCTCGTCGGAGGTCAGGCCCAGTTCGTTGCCGGACTGGGTCAGGCCGATGGTCCACATGCCGGCGTTGCACCCCTCCTGGATGTCGCTGACGGTGTCGCCGATCTTGACCATGGTCCACATGGGGTAGACGTTGAGCGCCATGGCGTTCTGGTAGCACATCCAGGGGCTGGGGCGGCCTGCGGGCACGTCGGAGGAGCAGGACATGGCGTCCGGCGCGTATCCCCTCCTTTCGGCAAGCGGCATCAGCACCTCCATCATCGGCCTCGTGTAGCCGGTGGAGGACCCGATTTTCATCCCCAGATCCCGCATGCCCTGGACTGTTTCCAGCAGGCCTTCGATGGGCTCGGCATGCCGGAAGATGGCCGCCACCATCATTGGCTCGGTCTCACGGTAGAGCGCCTCCACGTCGGTGTCATCCGGATCCCGTCCATAGGCCTCCCGCCAGCGCTCGATGATGGCGGGCAGCCCCAGCATGCCGCGGATGTGGTCTTTTTTCATCAGGCCCATGAACTGCCGCGCCTCGGCAATGGTCGCCGCTACGTGGAATTTTTTGAAGACGTCGACAAAGACGGCCGCCGGGCCCAGGCAGCCATAGTCGACCGCCGTTCCGGCCCAGTCGAGCACCGCTGCCTTCAAGGGGCCTCTGTAGGGATTTCGGGGAGTGATAATCTCCATGGAAGTTTTCCTCTGGGTTGTGGTTTCGTGTTGTTTCTACCGGGCGGTCCAGGCCCGGCTCTTCTGTTGAATGCCCCGGGTCAGCCACCCGTAGAAAATCCTCACGGCAAGGTTGGCGGCGACCACGAGGATCGACATGGCGCAGGCCGGGGCCACGTCGCCGGCGTCGTCCATGTTGGCGATGGCGACCGAGGCCAGTGGCAGGTCCGCGGAGTAGAGAAATATGCCCGCCGACACCGTGGCCATGGAATTGACGAAATAGTACATGCCGATCTCCAGAACCGCCGGCAGGCAGACCGGCACGGTCACCCGGAAGAAGGTGCGGTAAAAGGGCACCCCGAGGGATTCCGAGACGGTCTCAAAGGCCTTGTCGAGCTGCTTCAGTGCAGTGGTGGCGGTCAGGAAGCTGACGGAGAAGAAATGGATGATATTGCTGATGACCAGGATGCCCATGGTGGCGTATAGAAAATTGAACGGGTTGGGGACGAAAAGGCCGAAGAGGGTCCAGCCCCTGGCGTTGAAAAAAAAGATGTAGGAGAGGCCGATCACCAGACCCGGCAGCGCCAGAGGGAGAATGGAGAGGAAATAGGCGGTCTGCCGCAGCGCCTTCATCTGGCGCGTTTTTTCGATCAGGTAGGCGGCGGAAAAGGTGATGCAGGTGCCGAAGAATGCCGTATAGAGGCTCATGCGGATGCTGTTGAGGAATGCGGCGTACCCGCCGCCGCCGGTCCCGGTGAACCGGTAGTGCCAGAAGCCCAGGTCGAGGGTGTACGGCCAGACCTTGACCAGGGAGGCGAAGAGGGCGGTGGCGTAGAAGGCGATGATCAGGCCGGCGACGATGCTGCAGAAAGCCAGGAAAAAGGCGTCCCGCAACCGCTGCGGCTTCGGGATCAGGGGCACGGACTTGGCTGCGATCATGGCGACCTGCCGTCGCTGGATGATGCGGTCCACGACAAAGGCCACCACGGTGGGGATCAGCAGCACGACGCTGACCACGGCACCCATGATGAAATTCTGCTGGCCGATGACCTGCTTGTAGATGTCCGTCGCCAGGATGTTGAAATTGCCGCCCACGACCTTGGGGGCGCCGAAATCGGTGAAGGCCAGGATAAAGCAGACGAAGACGGCGCTGAGCAGCCCGTACTTGATGCCCGGAAGGGTGACGGTGAAAAAGGTCCTCAGGCGGCCGGCCCCCAGTGAATCGGCGGCTTCGTAGAGGCGGACGTCGGTCATGCCGAGGGCGATGGTCAGGATCAGCACCGCCTGGGGAAAGGCGAACATCACCTCGGCGATGATGATGCCCACCGGACCGTAGAGGTGGATGTCAACGCCGGGGATGGTCCCGAAGAAGCCCCGGGTGATCAGCCCCTTCCTGCCGAAGAGATAAACCAGGGCGATGCCGTTCAGAAGCGTGGGGGCAAACAGGGGCATCATGGCGAGCCCCTTGAAGATCCCTTTGGCGGGAATGCAGGTGCGGGTCAGGGCATAGGCATAGACAAATCCCAGGCTGACGGCGACGAGGGTGGTCGTCAGGGAGACGAAGATGCTGTTGCCCAGGGAGCGGGAGAGCGACGGGGTCCGGAAATAGAGGATGTAGTTGGCCAGGCCGACGAATTCGCCCTGGGGATTGATCATGCTCTGCATCAGCAGCTGAAAGAGCGGCAGCAGCACCATGACGAACATCCAGATGCAGATCAGGAGGATCAGGACCCGCCGGGTCCAGAGTTCGGTGTCGATATGTTCGGGAAACGCCGGCTTCAGCGCCGACGGGATGGCTGCGGCGATGCGGCTCATGCCCCCTCCTCTTGCCGGGGATAGACCCGCAGGCGCTCTTCGGGCAGGTGGATCGGCAGCGTCATGTCTTGCTGAATTTGAAAGCGCCGGACCTTCTCCGCCGTGACGTCCGCATCGATGGTCTTGACCGCGTCGTGGCGAATGGGCAGTGCCAGGGAGAGGCGGTAGAGGGGGCCGCGGTACTCCATCCCCCGGACCCGGGCCTGGATCGTGTTGGGCTTGCCGGGATCGTCGGCATGGATCATGACGTCCTCGGGCCGGATGGCCAGCGTCACGGCATGGCCCGCCGGCAGGGCGCGGGTGCCGTTCTCGCCGGTGATCTGGAGTTTGCGGTCTCCGATCTTGTAGCAGCCGTCGCTGACTTTCATGGCTTCGGGGAGGAAGTTCATCGCGCCGATGAAGGACGCCACAAAGGGTGTTGCCGGCCGGTCGTAGATGTCGCCGGGCGATCCGTTCTGCACCAGCCGGCCGTCCGCCATCACCAGGATGCGGTCGGCCATGGTGAGGGCCTCCTCCTGGTCGTGGGTGACCATGATCGTGGTGACCCCGAGCTGCTTCTGCAGCCGCCGGATTTCACCGCGGAGCATGATGCGCACCTTGGCGTCGAGGGCGGAGAGGGGCTCGTCGAGCAGCAGCAGGTCCGGAGAGAGGGCCATGGCCCGGGCCAGGGCCACGCGCTGCTGCTGGCCGCCCGAGAGCTGTGCAGGATATTTGCCGCCGATGCCCGGAAGCCCCACCAGCTCGAGCAGGG
>CAJXSB010000326.1 GCA_913060435.1 uncultured Desulfococcus sp. | reverse complement strand
GCGGCCCAAGGCTTCAGCCCCCTCCCGGCCGGTCTGGAACCGCCGCTCCGGATTTTTTTCCAGGCACTTCATGATGAGATCCGAGAGCGCCCGGGGCGTGGATGGCATCACGGCTGCCGGGGCCGGCGGGGTCATTCGGGTCACCTGGTCGAAGATCACGGCCATGTTGGGCCCGGCAAAAGGCCGTTTCCCAACCGCCAGCTCGTACAGAATGACCCCGAGGCCATAGATATCCGACCGCCCGTCCGGGGTCTTGCCCAGCACCTGTTCGGGCGACATGTAGACCGGCGTTCCAAGGATTTCGCCGGCCTGGGTCTGGAGAGTCGACGAGACATCCTCAATGTGGGCGATGCCGAAATCGGTGATCTTGACCTGTTCATCTTCGGTGAGCATGATATTGGCCGGCTTGATGTCCCGATGCACAATCCCTCTGCCGTGGGCATAGTCCAGGGCGCTCGCCACCTGCACACCGATGGATATAATGTCATTGATCCCGAAGGCCTTTTTCTTGAGAAGGTCGCTGAGCGGGTCGCCCTTCAGCAGCTCCATCGCGATGAAGATCGTGCCCTGGTCCTGCCCGACGTCGTAGACCGTAACGATATGGGGATGGGATAGGCGCCCGATGGCCACGGCCTCCTTGAAAAACCGCTGGACGAAATATTCGTCCCCGGCATAGTCCCGGCGCAGGGCCTTGAGCGCCACGAAACGGTCTATCCTCGGGTCGTGGGCGTTATAGACGACACCCATGGCCCCCTTACCCAACTCGCTGATCACTTCGTATCGACCAAATTTCAGCATCGAACCCTATTCTACCTCTCCTTCAGAAAATCGATGATCGTCTCGACGGGGATCAGAAATCCCACTGAATCGGTTCCCCGGAGACGCCCCTTGACCACGCCGATGAGGTTGCCCTCGACATCAAAAACGGGGCTGCCGCTGCTCCCCGGCAGAATCTCCATATTGACCTGCCACAACGGCAGACCCCGGACCCGTCTGGGCGGACCGTTGACAAATCCCGACGAGACCGTCCCGTTCAGATTCTCCGGGCAGCCGACCGTGTAAAGCCGCTCCCCCATGCCGACCAGATTCCGCCCCCCGGTGAGCGGAATGAACGCATCGAGCCGAACCGGCACCTGCAGGAGCACCAGGTCCCGTTGGCGGTCCATTTTCACGATGCGGCCCTTCAGGCGGCTGCCGTCATAGAACCCCACGGTCATGGCCCGGATATTGGTGAGGTCATGGGCCGTACAGAGGATCAGACCATCCCTCTCCACGACCAAGCCGGAAAACTGGACCGTGCGCTCCTCCAGCACCGCGGTGATGCAGACCACCGACTCGATTCTCGCGAGAATCGGATTCGGAATGGCCTGGTTTCGCGCACCTCCCGGGGTCGCTGCGCCGAAAGGCGCTTCACCCGGTTCCTTCGGGCCATGCGCCTCCCCCGCGGCCGCCCCCAGGATATCCCCCAGGAAGGCCTCCCCCGCCCGGCCGCCTGCCGTGCCGGATGCCTGCACCTGGGTGGCCAGGGCCGACCGGGGCGCAAGGATGAACCGCAGGGAGCCGTCGTTTCTCTTGGCCGTAATCGCGGTCATCCCCATGGCGAGGGGGCTCCGGTGAACGGCAAACCCCTGCTGCTCCAGCGCCCGGGTAATCCGGGCCTCGGCCTCGGCCGAAGGCAGCGGGAAGACCTTCCCGCTCCCCGCCGCCTGGCCGCGGCAGACCGCCGGCCCCGCCGCGGCCAGCAGCAGGAGACATCCTGCAAGCGTCCCGTAGGCCATGATTTTCCGCATCACGCCTTCCTTATCCTGTGCCGCAGCAGGGGCCTTCCCGGCCGTCAGCCGCCGATCGAATTTTGACCGTCGAGCTGCACCGGAGCCGATACAGACGATTCGCCCGGCAGCACCAGGGCGAAATCAAAGAAAAACGCCGACTGCAGGGGCACGCCGTTGATGTCGGTGACAGCATCGGAAATGTCTACAAAATACGTCCCATCCAGGGTCAGCGGGCTGCTCGGCGTAAAGACGGCGCTTCGGCCGATGACGCTCAGGGAGCCGGAAACCCTCCCTTCGTTCGGGCCGAAAACCTCGAAGGTATTTCCGTTGATACTCCCGCCGCTCATATTGTTGGAAAAATTCACCGTGATGGTCGTCTCTGGATTGGTGACCGTGTCCCCTTCGGACGGCTGGGTCGAGACGACCCTCGGCGGCGTATAGGACACGTTGATCTGGCCGCTCTCGACGTCCGAGAGCGGAGGATCCTGGTTGTCGGACGCCCGGAAGGTGACGATGACGGCGCCGGTATCGTTGACGCCGGGCGACCACTCGAATTCCTGGCCGACAAATGTGGCCCCCTCCGGCGCCCGGACCATCTCGTAGGTCAGGGGGTCGCCGTCGGGATCGTTCGCGGTTACCGTAAAGGAGACCGAATCCTGAACGCTCCGGTCGATATTCCGGGTGCCGATGGGATCCAGCACCGGCGGGCGGTTGACATCGCCGACGGTGATGGTGATGGTCTCTGCATCGCTGAGGGAATCCGGACGGACGTCGGATACCGTAAATGTAACTGTGTAGTTTCCAGCGTCTTCAAAACCCGTCTGCCAGGAAAACCGCTGGATATCGGCATCGAAGGCCGCACCGCCGGGAAGGTTTTCGGCGCTGAATTCGAGGGGATCGTTGTCGGGGTCCCGGGCCGTCACGACAAATTCCAGGAATTCTCCCTCTTCCACCGTTCGGTTGCCGATGGGATCCAGCGCCGGTGGACGGTTTCCGGTGCCGACCGTGATGACGATCTCCTCGAAGTCGCTGAGGGGCGGCACCCCGTCATCCACAACGCTGAACAGCACGGTATGGCTGCCGATGTCGGAGGGATCGGGCTGCCAGGAGAAGGTCTGGCTCCCGGGATCGAATGCCGACCCGGAGGGCAGATCGCCGGCACTGAAGGTCAGCGCGTCCCCGTCCGGATCCCTCGCAGTGATGACGATCTCCAGTAGCTCCCCCTGGACCGCATCCCGGTTGCCGACGGGGTCGAGGATCGGGGGACGATTGACATCACCCACGGTGATGGTGGAGGACTGGGCGTCGCTTTTGGGCGGCCGGCCGTCATCCGTGACCGTAAAGCGCACGGTGTAGCTCCCAGCATCCTCAAACCCCGTCTCCCAGGAAAAGGCACCCGTGGCCGAACCAAAGACCGCACCCGGGGGAAGATCCCCGGCGCTGAGGGTGAGGGTGTCGCCGGGATCCGGATCCGAGGCGGTCACCGTGAAGGAGACGGTCTCCCCTTCATTGACGGTGTAGTTCCCGGGCGGGTCCAGCCTCGGCGGAGCATTGGCGTCGCCCACCGTGATGTTGACGGTTTCGGCGTCGCTCAGGGGCGGCACACCGTCGTCGACCACCCGGAACAGGACCGCGTAGACGCCCGCGTCGGCAAATCCCGGCGTCCAGGAGAAGACCTGGGTCTGGGAACGGAACGTCGCCCCCCGGGGAAGGTCACCCGCGGAAAAGGCGAGGGACTGGGCCGCATCCGGATCCTCTGCGGTTACCGTGAAGGTGAGCGCTTCCCCCTCGAGGACGGATCTATCGCCGATGGGCGGCTGAATCCGCGGCTTCCGGTTCATCACCTGGCGAAGAATGACCGGCCCCACGGCATTGACGCGATTGGCCAGCACCGTCACCTCCGTCTCCTCGCCGCTGAAAATGGTAAACCCTTCCAGATCGAGGGCATTCACCTCTACCCGATAGTTCCGGCCGGCCGGCACCCCCGAAACCGTGCCGCTGCCGTCCACGCAGCGAAAAGGCCCCCCTTCGGCAATCAGGTTCCCCGCCGCATCGAACACCAGTACCTCTATCGTATCGATATGGTTGCCGATACAATCGAATTCCGCCTCGACCTCCTGGAGGCCGAAGGCCGCTGCGTCACTGTCGTCGAGCTGCAGCGTCAACAGGATTTCGCCGCTCCCCGCGGGGGCTCCATCCTCCGATGATCCCCCGCCCCCGCTGCACGAAAGCATCAGCAAGGCAAGGCAGACCGCCCCGAGCACTCCATACCAATTGAATCGAATTCCTTCCGTACCCCTCATGGCGCTCCCTCCCAAGTATGGCTGTATTACACTTCTATGTATCACCCGTCACCAGCTGACGGAGACATCGCCCCTGCCCCCGCCGGAGCTGCCGTCATCATCGTCCTCCCGGTCTCCCTTGCCGGCCCGCGCCGCTTGGCGGTCCGCCGCCCGATTGTCCTGGATCCGGGCATATCCTATCCGAGACTCGGCCTCTTCTGCGAGCTCCGCCGTCGACATCCGGCTCAGCTCGGCGATGCCCGGGTCGTTGTCGGCCGGGCAGTGATCCAGCCCGTAACGGGCCAGCCCGAATTTAGGGTCGGCTTCCAGGGCGCATTGGTAGTATGCCCGTGCGTCCTTCCACAGCCCTTTGTCCTGGGCGTCCAGTGCCTGTCCGTAGCAGAGGACCGCCGGGAAGCTCTTGGTGTGGTATTTATCGACGGACTGCTTTTCGGCCGGAGTGGGAGCAACCCTCAGGGTCTCCAGGATATTGGCCACGATCTCCTTTTCAAGCACAAAAAAATCCTGTTCCTCACCAGCCACCGGAAAGGTCCGGATCACCTCCTGCTTCACCGTGGAGGCAACAGCGGTTTCACTCTGGATGCTCCCCGAGTCGAGGGTGCCGACCACCAGACTTTCGGCCCCCAGAAGGCGCCCGGTCCTTGGGGCGGTCTCCGGGTCGATGACATCCGTTCGGCCCAGGGCCATCTCATCGAGGAGATACTGCACCTGCAACCGCTCCACCACCGTGAGGCGCTTGACCTGGGACAGATCGGTGATGATCATGGCGGCCAGGGCCTTCTGGAGATAGCGGTATTGATGGTCCGGGGTGGCGTCATAGTAATAGAACACCGCAACGCTTCCGGGCTTGGGCGCCTGAGTCTTTAGTGTCTGCTCATCGGCGATGGCCTTCCTGGCCAGCTGGATGCTCCTGCGGATCTCCACCAGCGTCAGCTGCTGGTTGACAGCCTCCTGCACCCTGGGGTGGGCCGGGTCGAAATGACGCCGCCAGTTTTGGATCGCG
>CAJXSB010000325.1 GCA_913060435.1 uncultured Desulfococcus sp. | reverse complement strand
GCTTGGTGCTTTCAACGGCAGTCTGGGCGGCATCGGCGCGACAGATCTTGGCGGCATGGTGATCGCCGAGGCTGTCCGGCGCGCGGGGATCGACAAGGAGGCGGTGGACGAGGTCCTGATGGGTCAGGTGCTTCCCTGCGGATACGGCCAGAATCCCGCCAAGCAGGCGGCGGTCAAGGCGGGGCTTCCGTGGAAGGCCGAGTGCATCACCGTCAACAAGGTCTGCGGTTCGGCCCTGAAGACCGTCATGCTGGCGGCCCAGGCGGTGCAGCTCGGGGATGCGGATGTTGTCGTGGCCGGCGGCATGGAGAACATGAGCATGGCGCCCTATTACCTGGAGAAGGCGCGGTTCGGCTACCGGATGGGGCCGGGACAGCTCCAGGATTCCATGATCCATGACGGCCTCTGGGACATCGTCAACGATTTTCACATGGGAATGTCCAACGAACTCTGCTCGGAAAAATACGGGGTCACCCGGGAGGACCAGGACCGCTATGCCGCGGAGTCCTACCGCCGGGCCGTGGAGGCCGCCTCCTCCGGCCGCTTCAAGGAGCAGATCATGGCGGTCGAGGTGCCCCGCCGCAAAGGCGCTCCCCAGATCTTCGAGCAGGATGAATGCCCCCGAGAGACCAATTACGAAGCCCTTTCCCGGATGCCCGGCGCCTTCAAAAAGGGCGGCCTCGGCACTGCCGGCAATGCCTCCATCATCAGCGACGGCGCCGCGGCGGTGGTCGTGATGGCGCGGGAGAAGGCCGAGGCGCTTGGATGCGATATCCTGGCCGCCATCGGCGCACAGGCATCCTTCGGCATCGATATGAAATACGTGCTGGTGGCCCCCATCTGGGCGATCCCCAAATGCCTGGAAAAAGAAGGCATGGACATCGGCGATGTGGAACTCTTTGAAATCAACGAGGCCTTCAGCGGCTCTACGGTGGCCATCCTGAACGAACTCAAGCTCGATCCGGCAAAGGTCAACGTGAACGGCGGCTCGGTGGCCCTGGGCCATCCCATCGGCGCCAGCGGCTGCCGGGTCCTGGTGACCCTGCTGTATGAAATGGCGCGGCAGGACAAGAAGACCGGCCTGGCGTCGCTCTGCCTCGGCGGGGGTGAAGCCGTAGCCATGGTGGTAAAGCGGCAGTAGAATACGGACCGCACGATCTGAAACCCACTCCAACGAAGGAAGGACGATATGGACATCAAGACTTTTGGCGTCGTCGGCGCCGGACAGATGGGAAACGGCATCGCCCAGGTGGCGGCCATGAGCGGCCTCAACGTCATCATGAATGACATCAAGGATGAGTTTGTCCAGCGCGGTCTGGCCAACATCACCAAGCTGCTCCAAAAGAGCGTCGACAAAGGGAAGATGGACGCTGCGGAGAAGGATGCCGTCTTGGGGCGGATTCAAACGAGCGTCGATCTCAAGGAGATGGCCGACGCCGATTTCGTGGTGGAGGCCGCCACGGAAAACGAAGCGCTCAAATTCAATATCTTCAAGGACCTGGACGAGATCTGCAAGCCGCACGTCATCCTCTCGAGCAATACCTCCTCGATCCCCATCGGGCGGATCGCCTCCCAGACCGGCCGGCCCGAAAAGGTCATCGGCATGCACTTTATGAACCCGGTTCCCGTGATGCGGCTGGTCGAGGTCATCCGCGGGCTCGCCACGTCGGATGAAACCTTTCAGGCCACCTGGGATCTTTCGATCAAATTCGGGAAGACACCGGCCGAGGCCAATGATTTTCCCGGCTTCATCGCCAACCGGATTCTCCTGCCCATGATCAACGAGGCGGTATACTGCCTCTACCACCATGTGGGTACCCCCGAGGCCATCGACACCGTCATGAAGCTGGGCATGAACCACCCCATGGGGCCCCTGGCGCTGGCGGACCTGATCGGTCTGGACACCTGTCTGGCCATCATGGAAACCCTCTACAACGGCTTCAAGGACTCGAAATATCGCCCCTGCCCGCTGCTGCGCAAATATGTCGAGGCCGGGTGGCTGGGCCGGAAGACGGGGCGGGGGTTTTACGTCTACGATTAGGCGCATCGGCGGATGTCCATCTGCGCCCGCGGCGGTGCGACGACACCGTTTCGGGTCCGCGCGGGAGCCGGCGGCTTCGCCTGGGAACAGCGTCCGCCGGCGCACCCCGCAGGGGCAGGCATCCACCTGCCCCTGCGTCTTTCAAGAAAGGGAGAGACAATGACAGCAAAACTGAAACCGATCGGAAAGAAAATCAAGCAGGTGAGACTTGAAAAAGGCTTTACCCTCGATCGTATCGCCAATGAGACCGGATACGCCATCGATTACCTCAAGCGTGTCGAGAGCGGTGAGGAGATGCCGCCGGTGGGGGCGCTTCTTCAGATTGCCCGTGCGCTCCAGATCGACTCCGGTTTCTTTCTGAGGGAGCAGGAAGCCAGCATGAAGGAGCGTGTCAGGGAATACACCAAGCGAACCGATGAATATGCCTACGAGACCCTGACCCCGGGGGCCGAGAACAAGCACCTGAAGGCCTTTCGGGTGACCATCGACCCCATGGAGGCGCACACCGGCGTCGGATACCAGCACGAGGGGGAAGAGTTCAATTATGTGCTGAAGGGGCGGGTCGAGGTAATGGTCGGCGACCATGTCAACGTCCTTGGCGAGGGCGAGTACCTCCACTTCAATTCCGCCATCAAGCACCAGCTGAAGAATATTGGCGAGGAGACGGCGGAGCTGCTGGTGATCATCTATACCCCTTGAGCGCCTGTCGGCAATCACGGAAATGGGTGGCGCATTGCGTCATAAAGAATACAGATAACGGGAAACCGGAGAGGGACGTATGGCCTTTTTTAAACTGACAGACGAACAGTTGATGATCCAAAGCATGGTTCGGGAGTTTTCGCGGAAGGTGATCGCAGCGACGGCGGCGGAGCGCGATAAGACCAAGGAGTTTCCCGCCGAAAATCTGAAGCAGATGGGCGAGCTCGGTTTCATGGGGATGATGGTGCCGGTAGAATACGGCGGAGAGGGGGCGGACACCATCAGCTACGTCCTGGCCCTTTCGGAGATTGCCTACTCGTGCGCCTCCACGGCGGTCGTCATGTCCGTCCACAATTCCATTGTATGCGAGAGCATCCTCAACTTCGGCAGCGAAGAGCAGAAAAAGCGGTTTCTGCCCCGGATGACCGACGCCGAAATCATCGGGGCGTTTGCCCTGACCGAACCCCATGCCGGCTCTGACCCCGTCTCCCAGCTGACCACCGCTGTCAAGGATGGGGACCATTATGTCATCAACGGCACCAAGCGGTTCATCACCACGGGGAAAAACTGTGGCATGGTGATTGTGACGGCCAAAACGGATGAGACGCAGAAACACAAGGGCATCAGCGCGTTCATCGTGGAAAAGGGCACCCCCGGGCTGATCGTCGGCAATGTCGAAGACAAGATGGGGCTGCGCGCCTCCGACACCACGGACCTCATCTTTGAGGACTGCCGCGTTCCGGCGGAGAACCTCCTGGGGAACGAGGGCGATGGTTTCAAGATCGCCATGAAGGGGCTCGACGGGGGCCGGATCGGGATCGCGGCCCAGTCCATCGGTGTGGCCCAGGCGGCGCTGGACAGCGCTATCAAATATGCCAAGGGACGGGATCAGTTCGGGCAGAAGGTTTCCAAATTCCAGGGTATCCGGTGGTACATCGCAGATATGGCCACGGAGATCGAGGCCGCCCGGCAGCTGATGTTTTCGGCTGCGGCAATGAAAGACCGTGGTGAAAAATATACCCAGCAGGCGTCCATGGCCAAGCTGTTTGCTTCGGAGATGGTCAACCGCATTACGGGAAAATGCCTCCAGATTCACGGCGGTTACGGCTTCACCAAGGACTATACCATTGAACGCCTCTACAGGGATGCGCGCGTTTTCACCATCTATGAAGGGACATCCGAGATCCAGCGGGTGGTTATTTCGAACAATATCCTGAAAGACCGGCGAAAGCACTGAACCTTTCCCGGATTTCACGGGCCCGGGGGGCGGAGGGTGCAGCCGCCTCACTCTCCCTTCCCCGATCAACGCAGGAGACATTCATGACGATCCGAATGCTCGCGGAAGAACTCTATCGTATCATCAAAGAGGTAGAAGCGCTGGAAAAAGCGCTTCGAAAAGCATCCCTGAGCGAACGTGGGGCAATAGAGGATCAACTTCGCAAGGCCAAGGCGGAGGAGCGGCGGCTCCGGGGAATTCTGGACGACAAAAAACGTAGCCGTTGAGGCGTTTCACCGCTTCCCTCCGGAAATTTTTCATCCCCCCCAATTAGTATTTGACAAATGAGAGGCTTTGGACTATCAGAACATTAAGACAATGGATCGTCGCACCCTCAAGCACCAGCGTTGCCCGTCCGCTTCAGCCGTTCTGAGCGGCTGTCGGATAAGATGTGGCCTGTTGAACGGTGCATGTGACCACCCCCGTTCGAGAGGAATGGTTTGCCTCAGTTGTCCTTCGTCAATGTCAAATGGTCAGTCTTATAGCATCCAAAGCCAGATAATCCCATGAAGACGCCTGGAGTGACTCCCCGATAAATGAACTCATCCGCTGATGCGTTGGGCCACTGCCCGGAAAGCCGCGCGCATCGTGAGGTGCGCCATTAGCGTGGTATTGCGGCATTCCCCCCCTGAATCGTATATCGAAGCATCTTTACGCATCGATATCTAATGACCGAATCGGCACGTAAGCAAATCGAATCTTTGAACAAGCAACGAGGAATGAATGGATAGCGTAAAAAGAAACGAAATTGAAGAAAGACTCCGGAAACTGATGGAAGACGAGATGAAGAAGGAAGGCCCCGCCAAGCATGCCGGCCCCCAGGCGCCCTGCAATGTCATTCGAAGGCGAAAGGGAGAGGCCGACAAGCGGATCTATGCTATACAGTAGGAGGCGATTCTATCAAAGCCTCTTATCTTCACGTGGGTTGCGTGCACATCGACGATCATGGGCGCGCGGTCCACTTATCAGGGGAATCATAATGATGGAGGTAGAATTATGGCAAATGGTATTGTGAAATGGTTTAACGATAAAAAAGGCTACGGCTTTATCGAGAAAGACGAGGGGGGCGATGTTTTC
>CAJXSB010000324.1 GCA_913060435.1 uncultured Desulfococcus sp. | reverse complement strand
AATCATCGATATGCGATCGATGGCAGCGATCCCAACTCATATGCGGGCATCTTGTGGTGCCTGGGACTTTTCGACCGCCCTTTCAAACCGCCCAGGCCGATCATTGGAACCATCCGGCCCCGGTCCACCCGGTCCCACGCCAAGCGCTTGAATCTATCCCGCTATGTTGCCCGGATCTCCCGGCCGGCCGCCGATGGGCCACTGCGGGTGGCGATAATCGGTGCGGGGATTTCCGGCATGGTTGCCGCGCGAACCCTGGCCGACCATGGCCACCAGGTCTGCGTGTTTGAAAAGGCCCGTGGGTTCGGTGGCCGGCTGGCCACGCGCCGGATCGAATCCGGTGCATTCGATCATGGGGCCCAGTATTTCACTGCAAGGGACACCCGTTTCCGACCATGGGTCGACAGTTGGCGGCAGATGGGGGTGGTGCAGCGGTGGAAAGGCCGTATCGGTGTGCTGCGTCATGGACAATTTCGCGACGAAAGGGAGCGCCATGAGCGCTTTGTCGCTTTGCCCGGAATGAGCGCCCTGGCCGGTCACCTGGCATCGGGGTTGACGGTTAAGCTGAATACAGCAATCCGGCGGATCCGAAAGAAGGGGCCAAAGATGACACTGATCGATGCCGATGGCGGTAGCTGGGGGGATTACGATGCCCTGATCGTTTCCACGCCGCCGGTGCAGGCAGCCCAGCTGCTCGCGGGGCTGGCCCCATTGACGGAGCAATTAGAAACGGTTGTCATGACACCCTGCTGGGCGGTTATGCTGGCCTTTGCTGAACCGGTTTGCCTGCCCTTCGACGGCGCCTTTGTCCATGATGCCGAAATCGCATGGGCCGCCCGTAACAGCAGCAAGCCGGGGCGAGAGGGGGACGAATGCTGGGTGCTTCACGCTGGGGCCGACTGGTCACAGGCCAATATCAGCGCAGAGCCCGAAACAGTCATTTCCCGTTTAAGCGCCTCCTTTTCAACCGCTGCCGGTCAAACGCTTCCCCAACACAGGCTGGCCATCGCCCATCGTTGGAGATATGCCCGGGTGCAACAGCCTCTATCGATAGGATGCCTATGGGATCGCCAGTCGCGGATCGGGATCTGCGGTGATTGGTGCCATGGCTCGCGGATCGAAGGGGCATATTTGAGCGGTGCGGCAATGGCCGGTCAGATAGTCGCCCATCAGATGCCCGCAGCGCCGGGTTAGAAGCCCTTCGGGCCGAACCTCGTTGGGGTTGGGGACCGACCCCCATGGTCCCCATTTTACGGGTATCAAATCATTCGGCTGATCAGGCCATGATGCTGACGCCGCCGTCGACATACATGGTCTGCCCGGTGAGGCGCCGGCCGTAGGGCGTTGCCAGGTAGGCGCTGGTAAATCCCACATCCACGATATCCACCAGTTCACCCACGGGTGATCGCTCCACGGCATCGTTCAACATCCGGTCGAAGTCCTTCAATCCAGAGGCGGCCCGTGTTTTGAGGGGACCCGGCGATATGGCGTGCACCCGGATTTTATCGCCACCCAGCTCAAAGGCCAGGTAGCGGCAGGCCGCCTCCAGGGCCGCCTTGACCGGCCTCATCACGTTATAGTTGGGAACCACCTTCTGTGCTCCGTGATAGCTCATGGCGAACATGGTGCCGCCGTCTTTCATCAGCGGTGCCGCCTGGCGTGCCATACGGATGAAGGAGTGACAGGAGATGTCCATGTTGAATATCCTGATTATTATGAACTGATCCTGCGGGATACCCCAAAAAATTGTTCCGGTTCCTTTTCGCGGTTGTTTTCCACCACAAACTGCAATTCGTCCGCAAGCGGGGAGTTCCTTTCAACCAAGGTGCTATGGTCTTCCATCGCAAGGGATCTGTTTCCCATCTGGACGTGCAGGACGCCACGGTACATGTACGGCTCATCCAAGCCGGGATCCAACGCGATGGCCCGGTTGTAGTGCTTCAAGGCTTCATCGTAGTGCTCGGGGCCCTGTTTTCGAAGGGTATAGGCCAGATTGTTGTGGGCTTCGGCAAAACGCTCGTTGAGGGAAATGGATCTTCGAAATTGCTGTTCCGCCTCAACAAATTTCTTGTCCATCATCAGCGCGACGCCGTCATTGTAAATCTTGACATCCTCTGAAACCGTCGATGGGATGGACTGGCTGCCGGCGGCTGTCGCAAGGGAAGCGGTCATTAAAACCAATATAATTGCAATGGAAAATGATTTCATGGCAATACCTTTCAAATATTAATATTTCTCAAATATAAAGGAAAACAGTCAAGGGTTGAAAACTGCAGGGCTCAAGTGCGTCGCCAAGAACATTTTTTTCGTATTGCTGCATTGACACACCTCCTTCGTAGTAATTTTGGTTTTGGTTCCTTGGTTTGAATCCTCTTATTCAACCGAAAAGAAGATATTCAATCGTTGATAGTGCATGTTTCTCTATAGTGTTCTGTCAAGAGGAAACGGCAATATGAGTAACCTGACCGTTAGATGGTGGGGGAAACCTACCCATTCTGCCTTTCCCCCGCAATTTCTCGACCGCGTCCCTCACCGCCAAGCCTTCGATTTTGTCCGGCATCAGATGGCACTCAAAGGCCTTGCTGGTCTGGTGCCCGGTGCCGCCTCGGCGGCGGAAGAGTCCTCCGGTGGGAATCGGTTCTTTTCGGAAGCACCCCTTGACAGCCCTTTTCCGGCCCTCTAAGGATAGCATTTGCACCTTTGCTCGATGGGTGGTGCTTTTTGATGGATTTCCGTCCTGAATTTCGGCAGGATAATTGGCTGGACCCTCCTGGATATCGAGTTTATGGCAATCAACTATGAAACGTTGGACATGCTCCGCCAGAAGCACCCGGCCTGGCGGCTGCTGCGCGCCCATCACGCGCCGCTCGTGGCCGCTTTTCTGCACCGGGTGTTCATTGTTCCCAATGTCCGGTATGTGTCGCAGGCCGATCTGGTCGAGGCCCTGGAAGACGAGCTGTTCGCGCTGCGCGAGCAGCTGGGGGACGACGCTTTTCCAGGGACCGCGCAAGGCTATCTCAACGACTGGGCGGAAAATGACAAGGGGTGGCTGCGGAAGTTCTATCCGGCCGGGACGGATGAGCCCCATTTTGACCTGACGCCGGCGACGGAAAAGGCCCTGGCCTGGCTGGAGGGATTGACCGAGCGGGCCTTTGTGGGGACGGAGTCGCGCCTCTTGACCCTCTTCGAACTGCTGCGCCAGATGAGCGAGGGCAGCCAGACCGATCCCCAGGTCCGGATCGCCGAGCTGGAGCGGCGCCGGGATGAAATCGATACGGAAATCGCCCGCATTGTATCCGGGGATATACCGCTCCTCGATGACACGGCGCTGAAAGACCGTTTCCAGCAGTTTCTGCAGCTGGCGCGGGAACTGCTGGCCGATTTTCGCGAGGTGGAGCACAATTTCCGGTCCCTCGACCGGCGGGTGCGCGAACGCATCGCCCTCTGGGAGGGGGGCAAGGGGGCGCTGCTCGAAGAGATCATGGGCGAGCGCGATGCCATCGCCGAATCGGACCAGGGAAAAAGCTTTCGAGCCTTCTGGGATTTTCTGATGTCCCAGTCCCGGCAGGAAGAGCTGAGCCGGCTGCTGGCGCAGGTGCTTTCCCTGCCGCCGATCGTCGAGATGCGCCCTGAAACCCGTCTCCAGCGCGTCCACTACGACTGGCTGGAGGCGGGGGAGCATACCCAGCGGACCGTTGCCAGGCTTTCCGAGCAGCTGCGCCGGTTCCTCGACGACCAGGCATGGCTGGAGAACCGCCGCATCATGAACATTCTGCACAGCATCGAAAACCATGCCCTGGGGCTGCGGGAACAGTTCCCGTCCGGAGATTTCATGCCGCTGGCCGAGACCTCCGCGACCGTGGAGCTCCCTTTTGAAAGACCGCTTTACCGGCCGCCGTTCAAGCCGCTCATTGACGGGGTGGTTCTGGATGAAGGGGATGCGGAGGTGGACACGGCAGCGCTCTATGCGCAGGTCGTGGTGGACCGGGCCGAGCTCTCCGGCAATATCCGCCGGGAGCTGCAGAACCGCAGCCAGGTCAGCCTTGCCGAGGTGGTTTCGCGCCACCCGCTGCGCCACGGGCTGGCCGAGCTGATCGCCTATCTGCAGCTGGCCGGAGAGTGGCCCAGGACGGTCGTGGAGGATGATATGGAGGAGCAGGTGCGCTGGGAGACCGATGCCGGCACCATTCGTCAGGCGACCTTGCCGCGTATTTTACTATTGAGGAATGGATGATGAATCATTCAGAGAAAGATGGCCCTCCTCCGGTCCATCCGCCCCAGGAGCTCTCATCCGTGGTCGTTCCGCTCTTGAAGGGGGTGATCTACCAGGAGGAGAACCCGGCATTGTGGGGTTCGCTTCTTCACCTGCAGGCGAGCGTCCAGGACTACGTGGCCGTGCTCGGCCTGGAATTGATGCTGGATGAGGCGGAAGGATACGCTTTTCTGCGCTCCCGGCCGGAAAATGACAAGGACGGCACGGCGAGCGTTCCACGGCTGGTCGCCAGGCGACAGCTCTCCTACCCGGTCAGCCTGCTGCTCGCGCTTTTGCGAAAGAAGCTTGCCGAATTTGACGCCGGCGGCGGCGACACGCGCCTGATTCTTTCTCGGGATGAAGTGGTGGAGCTGTTCCGGATTTTTCTGCCGGCCGGCAGCAACGAGGTCAAGCTGATCGACCAGGTCGATGCCACGTTGACCAAGATCGCCGCACTGGGCTTCATCCGCCGCCTGCGGGGTCAGCAGCAGATGATCGAGGTGAGGCGCATCATCAAGGCGTTCGTGGATGCGCAATGGCTGGCCGACTTTGACCAGCGGCTGGCAGCGTACCGGGAGCAGCTTGCGCCGTCAGGGGAGGGGAAGGATGGCTGAGGCGCTCGAACTCGAATTCATCCGCGATGACCGGCTGGCCGGATTCCGCCTGCAGCGCCTCGAGGTCCTCAACTGGGGAACCTTCGACCGGCGGGTCTGGACGCTGCGGCTGGACGGCAGGAACAGCCTCCTTACCGGGGACATCGGCTCCGGAAAATCGACATTGGTCGACGCCGTCACCACCCTGCTGGTGCCGAGCCACCGGGTCGCCTACAACAAGGCGGCGGGGGCCGACCGGCGTGAACGGAGCCTGCGCTCCTATGTGCTCGGCTATTTCAAATCCGAGCGGCAGGAGATGCTCGGAAGCGCCAAACCGGTCGCCCTGCGTG
>CAJXSB010000323.1 GCA_913060435.1 uncultured Desulfococcus sp. | reverse complement strand
CATTAAAGATAAAATCGTCCTTCTGGTCGGTGTTCGCGAAAAAGATATTGTCGTTATATTCGCCTGAAAGAAGCAGAAGCGGTGTATAGGTAATGTCCTGAGCTGCCGCAGGCGCTGTGATGATAATAAGACCTATCAGCAGAAACTTAATTCGCCAAACCAGCTTTGTTTTTTGATCCATAGCAATACGCGTCTTAAAAACCTTGAAGAAACATTAGCGCCAAGGGAGGTCCGTGTCCAATTAATAACCGACTATTCTGAATTGTTAGATAGGCTATATGGTGATTTCGATGCGTTTATCAGGCCAATATTATATATAATTATGATGCCGAAAACCATGCTTCATGATATAAATTGCATCTTTGTTAAGCCCAGATGGAATCCGAATACATAAAATCACAGTGAGACCCAAATTCGGTATTCATTTTGTGGCATCCGACGACTTTTCTGCGGGTAATTTTCTCTTTCTTGTCTGTCACAATGGCAATGCCTTCATACAACAAATTTTAAACAATAAAAGCTTATATTACAATTAATAAAAACTTTAAAGTTAAAATATGGTAACGGGGTTATATTGTGGTTGCAGATCGCCAATACCGATTCGAGGCTATAAGGCTGAGCCAGTTACGCAACTAAAAATAAAGCAAAAAATATACCGATGCTTTCCGGAGGGGCATTTATACTCCTAATATTCTGCAAATATTGTCAAATTGGATGAAGCGAATTATCGGTATTTTGGTGTGGCTGCACCCTGTGTCCATTTTTTGTCCACTTTTTTTCAGTTGGTCACAAAAATTGTTGCTCACACCACTGCTGCTGATGCCAACCTATTTGAATGCGTTGCGGTGCCGTTCTTGGCAGGTCAGAGGCAGGACCCTGTTGAGATAATGCTTGGTGGGGCGAAAACGCGGTCAATATCACTGTCTATTACGGCATGAAAGCTCCTGCAGGAAGATGATCTTTACCCGGTGCTCTGCATGGCTGCCGCAATCCCGTTGATGCTGAGGAAGATCGCATGTCGGAGGACGCCGCGGAGGTCCTCGTCGGCATCAGCATTGAGCCACCTACCAAGGAGCTCGATCTGGACCAGGTTCAGGACATGGGTGTAGGGGGTCCGGAGCCGGATAGACTTTTGGATAACCCGCTGGTTTTCCATGAGGGCCGACTGTCCGGTGATGACGAGGATGGCCTTTTCCGCCCGGGCGAACTCGGCAGCGATCCGTTCGTGGAAGCCGTGCTTCGACTGCCGGTCGTAGAAGGCGGCCACGGCGAGGTGGGTGCGGGCCATTTCGAGCTGGGCGTTGTTGAGAAGGTTGCGGAAGAAGGGCCAGCCGCGCCACATCTCCCGGAGCATGTCCAGGGCCCCGGGGTCCTCGGCCATCACCGCTGAGACCGCCGTTCCTATGCCGTACCATCCTGGAACGTTGTAGCGGGTCTGCGTCCAGGCAAAGACCCAGGGGATGGCCCGCAGGTCATCGAATGTCACTTCCCGGGCCGCTTTCCGGGAGATGGGTCTTGAGGCAATGGGGAGGTGGCCGATGTGCTCGATGGGTGTCACGGTCTGGTACCATTCCCAGAAATCCGGAGCGTCGATGAGCCTTCGGTAGGCGGCCATGGCCTTTTGGGAGATCGCCTCCATCATCTGCCGCATTGGCGGGCTGCATTCCAGGCCGCAGTGGTCCGGGCTCGCGGTCTGGAGCACGGCGTTGACGATCTGCTCGAGGTGACGCCGTGCAATGGGGGACTGGGCGTAGCGGAAGGATATGACCTCGCCCTGCTCGGTGAATCGGATTCGGCCGTTCTTGCTGGAGGTCGGCATGGCGAAGATGGCCTGGTTGGCCCGTCCGCCGCCCCGGCCAACGCTGCCGCCCCGTCCATGGAAGAAGCGGAATGCGATGCCGTGCTCCAGGCAGACCTCCGAGAGGGTGCCGAGCCCCTTTTCCAGGGACCAGTTGGCCGTCCAGTATCCGCCGTCCTTGTTGCTGTCGGAATATCCGAGCATGATCTCCTGGAAGTCCCCCCGGGCGGCCAGGTGCCGACGGTAGACAGGGTTCTCGAAGATGTCGGTCATCAGTTCCCCCGAACGCTCCAGATCCGAGATGGTCTCGAAAAGGGGGACGATGTCGAGGAAACTCTCGGCACCACCGTCTCGGATGCGCCAGAGCCCGGCCTCCTTGGCCAGGAGGAGCACCTCGAGCATGTCGCTCACCGTGTGGGTCATACTGATCACATAACTGCCGACGGCCCCGGGGGCAGCGTCCCGGATAAGGGCCATGACGGCGAGGATCTCCGACGTCTCCGGGGAAAGTTCGGTCCGGCAGCCGGTCAACGGGCGAGGGTTCTCCAGCTCCGATGCCAACAGGGCGGTCTTTTCGGCCTCCGAAAGACCGGTGTAGTCCGCTGTTGCCCCGGCTTGGTGCAGGAGCTCCGAGACGGCCGCCTCGTGGACCTGGCTGTGTTGCCGGATGTCGAGGGCGACGAAATGGAACCCGAAGACCCGGGCGCGGGTAATGAGGTCGTCGAGGCGGCCCTCCCGCGCGACGGGTTCGAGGCCCGCGACGGTTAAGGCATCGCGCAGGAAGCAGAGGTCGGCTTCAAACGCTTCTGCGCTGTAGTCCCCATCTTCGGGGTCCGCCAGGGCCCGGTCGATCTTCTCGATCATGTAGCTGAGCTTGAGCCGCAGGGGCTCGTGCCGGTAGCGCTGCCGAATCTGCGGATCAAGGGAGATAGTCGCCGCCTCCGTTTCCAGGTTCTCGCCCACCTGCGGTGGGAAGACCACCCGGAGGGACGAGACGCTTATCTGCTGCCAGAGCGCGTGGAGTTCGACCCGGTATTTTTCCAGAATGGCCTGCCGGTATCGGGCGAGAGCCGCCCGGGTCACATCGACGGTCACCAGGGGGTTGCCGTCCCGGTCGCCGCCGATCCAGGTGCGGTACCGGAGGAGGGGGGGGAGTTCGAACGAGGTGCTGAAGTAGGTCCCGAGAGCCTCCTGCAGATCGCCGAAGATCCTTGGAATGGTCTCCCAGATGGCCGTTGTGCAGTAGAATAGACCGTTCTCGATCTCCTCCTCGACCCGGAGGCGTTCGGCCCGGATGTCGTCCGTGGCCATGAGCAGGGTGACCTCCCGGTGGATCCGCCGGGTCAGCCGATCGGTCTCGGCTTTGGAGAGGCCGCTGGCCAGTGGGATCTGCCCGAGGAGCCGTGCGATCTGGTTCTGCTTGAAGAGGATGCTACCCCGCCGGGCTTCGGTGGGGTGGGCGGTGAGGGTCGGCTCGATTTCCACGCGCTCCAGAATTTCCCGGATCGCCTCGTCAGCCAGCCCCTCGGATTTGAGCTTGAAGACCGCCTCCAGGATCGATTCGCCCCGAGGCGCCTGGTCGGTCTGCTCCCGCTCGGCTTCGTTGTTGATCCGCGCGATCTCCTGGCGTTCCGCCTCGTTTGCCAGATGAAAAAATGCGGTGTAGGCGCGGATGAGCCAGAAGATCTCGTCGAGGCTGAGTGAATGGATCTGCCGGTGCATCGCTTCGAAAAGGGCGGGATCGCGGGATCGCTCCGCTTTCTTGGCCTGGCGCCGTAGGTCCTCGATCAGGGAGAAGATTTCGTCACCGGCCTGCTCCCGGATGACATGCCCCAGGATATGGCCGAGCAAACCCACGTGATATCGGAGAGGCTCGGGAACGTCGCCGCCGGCGTCAATCTCGAATCCTTTGAATTCATGCATCATAAATATTTTCCTTGAGAGTGCTGCTCTAAAAAGACGGCGATCTGATCGATTTAGGATAATTTAGACCGGATCCCCTCAGCTTCAGTATGGAATTCCGATAGGTCGCCGGGGTGGGCGACGTTTCAGAAACAGCGGAGGAATTGCCGATCAGATGGTGTTTGATCCAGATGGCGCGAGTCGTGCCCCGTTCAATCAAGCGTTCCATCACGCCAGTCTAATATGAAGATTTACATTCAAAATGAGAACAAGCACTTCGTTCACTTTGCCAAATACAGTCCCCAGTGCCGATGGAACCGATATAAAGCCCATATGGTCAAGCAGAAATGCACGTTTTTTCTTCTTCAACGGTTTTTCATTCACAGCGTGCGAGCTCTGGCTGCTGAATTGATGTTACGGATACCGGCGAAGCCCAAAACAGGATGCGAGTTGCGATCTTCCATGGCCTGCCACGACCGTTTGTAGCACCATGCCGACAATGAGCCCGGTCGATTTCATGAGAAGCTCCGGCCGGGAAGAATGCTTGGCTGGCAAGTAATGCTGCAGATACTCTATCCCAAAGGCGATCAGGAACCCGAGTGCCAGCACGCAAAGAAAAGCCCAGCGGCCAGAGGCGTTCCGCCGTTGAAGGGCACAGGAAAGGAAGAAGCCGATGGGGATGAAGCCGGCCAGGTTCGGAATCAGGTTTGAGGGCAGAAATTCTCGCATCGCTGATCTTCCGGCAAGGTCGAAAGGGAATGGTGGCAGCGTCTTTGGGCGATAAAGCTGGAAGGGTATAGCCCCCAAAGTTCTGCCAACCGTTGTTACGGACCCGGGTCCGCTGAACAGGTAGGCGACGAGGCGTTCTGGATCCTTTGGCCAGGCGTCATCAAATGGATGGCGGGGCTGCCCGCGGCTGAAGGCATTACGGATCTCCACCGGTGTGAGCGCTCGGCTGTAAATGGCGGCGGCGTGGATTTCCCCCAGCCAGGGGCGGTCGGCTGTCACCTCGTTGCCGATCACCAGGCGATGCTCCGGGTCCCAGTCGAGGAAATCACCGCCAATCGAATTGTCGCAGAGATATTCGCGTCCGTCGATAAAAGCGCACGCATTCCTGCAGTCATAGGTAAAAACTACATACTGAATATCCTTCTGTCCGTCTGTGTCATGAAAAACGCGGGGCGCCTTGAAGTGCGGGTTCATGCCGTTCAGATCCGTTTTTGTCGTCCTGAGCCGCATGATGAGTGCATCCCCTGACTGGGCGAGGGAGAAATTGCGGTGGAGAGGGTCACCCGAATAGGACAGGATCCTCGCAGGCCCCGATTGAGAAGAAAGGTAAGATCGAATCCATGCTTCTACGGTCAGGCCGGAACCCGTGGAGATCCGATGATAAAAGCGCTCCGGCGGCACCAGTGATAGAAGCTGTCCCCGCTTTTGGAACGACAATCCACTCCCCTCCATTTTCCACTCGACGTGATTTCGGTTGACTCCGAAATCAAAATCGAATGGCCAAAGTGATAGGGTGCCTATGGCAAGGGTGCATGCTACCGAAATAACAAAGCAAAGCAACCGCTGAAATATGAGA
>CAJXSB010000322.1 GCA_913060435.1 uncultured Desulfococcus sp. | reverse complement strand
CGGCGAAGCGGTCGAACCGGATAATGCGGGGATAGGCGCTGGCGCCGGCCACGATCATGCGGGGGCGATGGGTCTCGGCCAGACGGGCGACCTCGTCGTAGTCGATGACCCCGGTCTCGCGCGTCACGCCGTAGTGGACAAAATTGAAGAGCCTTCCCGAAAAGCTGACCGGACTGCCGTGGGTGAGGTGTCCGCCGTGAGCCAGGTTCATTCCGAGCACCGTGTCTCCCGGGGAGAGAAGGGCAAAATAGACCGCCATATTGGCCTGGGAGCCGGAGTGGGGCTGAACATTGGCGTAGTCGGCGCCGAAAAGCTGCTTCACCCGCTCCAGGGCGAGCTCCTCGGCCCGGTCCACATAGGTGCATCCCCCGTAGTAGCGCTTCTGGGGATATCCCTCGGCATATTTATTGGTAAGGACGCTGCCCTGGGCGGCCATTACCGCCCTGCTGGCGATGTTCTCGGATGCGATCAACTCGAGGGTGCTGGTCTGTCGCTTCAGCTCATCGGCAATGGCGGCGGCGATCTCCGGATCGGTGCGCGCGATGATGTCTGTCTCCAAGGGTTCTTCCTTTTCAGCTTGCTGTTCGTTACGGTCTTTGCCGCAAAAGCCGCCCACGAAGGGCGGTCCGCTCCTTTAGCACACCTGGTCAAACTTATCCAGCCGGAGCTGGTGTCTTCCGCCTTCAAACGGCGTCTCCAGCCAGGCCTTGAGGATTTCGTTGGCCAATACGTCGCCGATAACGCGTCCGCCCATGACCAGGATGTTGGCATTGTTGTGCTGGCGCGACAGTTTTGCGGAGAAGAGGTCGTTGCAGAGGGCCGCACGGACATGGGGGAACCGGTTGGCGGCCATGGACATGCCGATTCCGGTGCCGCAGATGAGAATGCCGCGTTCGTAGGTTCCCTCTGAGACGGCGCGGGCGACCTGGATGGCGTAGTCGGGATAGTCGACGGAGTCTGCGCTGAAGGTCCCGACGTCCTTGACGTCGAGACCCGCCGTATCCACGAGGTAGGCCTTGATGATATCCTTGAGCCCCACGGCGGCGTGGTCGCATCCGATAATGATGGGCGCTGTATTCTGCTTCATGATTTTTTTCGTCCTGTCTTTTCGGTCCTGAATGACCAACACAATAACATTTATAATAAATGTAAACTATTAGTATAATCCCAAGCAGGCAAAGTCGCAAGAGGAAATATTGGCGCTGCCGGGAATTTTTCCCGGCGCCCAGGCGGAACTATCTCCATGGGTGCGCCGGCGGTTTCCTCGGCGGGTGGATGCCGGGATGGCGGGGAAGGTCTCAGGATTCGACTTCGTGCCTCGGTACGGCCGAGGCCGCCAGCTCCCGGTCGAACCGGAGATGAATGGAATAGCTGCCGCCGACGCGGTCGATCACCCCGATGACGACGCCGGTTTCGCGGATAGGGGGCCTCCCGGAAGGGGAGGGGATGGAGAATTCGACCCGGAGCCGACGGCCCAGGAGCATTCGTGGGATTTCAGGCTTGGCGATTTTGATGAAAAAGGAGATGCCGCCCCGCGAGATATCCGAGAGCGCCCCTTTGAAGACGTCGGTAATGGGGGCGCCGTCAGCGTTGAGGATGACATATCGAAGGACGCCCTTGACCTTCAAGCGGTCGTGCCGCCGGCGGTTGATGGCCTGCTCCCGGAGCAGTTCATGATCTTTGGTGGTTCTGGAAAAATAGTCCGCCAGTTTGGCGGCCAGCGACGGCATGGACTGCTGCCATTCGGCATATACACCATGATCAAGTCGCCTCATCCGGCAGGGGCCGAGGGTCACCAGCGATGTGGTGCATACGCTTACCGAGAAGAAGGTGTCTCCGCCGGCGATGGTGCCCGGGCCCAGGGCCCGGAGGAGCCGCTCCTCCGCCCCCTCCCGGCAGACCAGCTTGAGCTCCCCCCGGTCGATGAAATAGAGGCGCCGGTTGTTGCGGCCCTGCTGGAATACGGCGGCCCCGGCATCGTACCGCGCTTCCTCGAGCTTGATATAGAGGGCGTCCGCCTCCTCGGGCATAAGGGCGCTGTAGAGCTTCTTCCAGATGTTGAGATGCCGCTGTTCGAGGGCGCCTCGCTTCTCGTCTTCGATGATCTCGGCGGACTTGACCATTTCGGCGAGGGCCATGGGGTCGATCTCGAAAAGCTTTTCCCGAAGCGCATATGCCGTTTCAAAATCCCTGGCCTTGGCGGATTGGACGATCAGGCGGAACACCAGCGCGACCGCCTCGGCCTTGCGCCCCTGCCCGATGAAATGTTCGATGCGCCGATGCGCTGTGGCAAGACCTGTCATCTTCCCTGCCTCCCGATCATAGATTCTTGCAATCGCAGCCCTGGGCCCCCTGCGGCAGGAAGGTCCGGTATCTCCCCGTTTCCCCGCCGTCCGGGCGGCCGCCTTGACAAAATGCGGGCCTTTGCCTAAACAAGAATATCATCAACCACCGGCCGACTCAAACACTTATTCATCGGTTTTCGTTACCGGAACCGCGTGAACACGCTGCGGGGCGGCCGGGGCAGACAGCGCGCGGGATATGCGGCGCGCCGGCAGGTGGGATATGAAAAGCGAATACGAATGGATGAACAACTGCCCGGCCCGCAAGATCGCCTCCGCCCGCGATGCGGTCTCGGAGATCCGCCAGGGCAGCCGCGTCTTCATTGGATCGGGCTGCGGGGAGCCCCAGCACCTGGTACGCGCCATGGCGGCCAACCCGGATATCCAGGACATCCTCATCTACCAGATGCTCTCCTACACCCTGGCCGAATACATGGACGACCCGTCGTTCCTCGAGCGGTTCAGCATCAAGCTCTTTTTCATCAGCGCCACGATGCGCAAGGCGGCCTTCGAGGGCAAGATCGACTATGTTCCGGCTTATCTCTCGGAAATACCCCACCTTTTCGACAGCGGCCAGATCGGCCTGGATGCGGCCCTGATCCAGGTGAGCCCGCCGGACCGGTTCGGATTCTGCAGCCTCGGGGTTTCCGTGGACGTCACGAGCGCCGGCTGCCGGAACGCCCGCATGGTCATCGCCCAGGTCAACCCCCGGATGCCCCGCACCGCCGGGAACAGCTTCGTGCACGTGGACGAGATCGACTGGCTGGTTCCCCATGAGGCGCCCCTGATCGAGGCGGTCCCCGACATTCCCGATCGGGAGGTGGCGCTCCGCATCGCATATTATGTTTCGGATCTGGTCGAGGACGGGGCGACCCTCCAGGTCGGCTTCGGGCGCATTCCCCACGTGATTCTCGAGTCCCTCCACAACAAGAACGACCTCGGCATCCACACCCAGGTGATCACCGATGCCTTCGTTCCCCTGTTCGAGCGGGGCGTCATCACCAACAAGAAGAAGACCCTCCTGCCGGACCGGGCCGTGGCCTCCCTCTGCATGGGCTCCCATGCCCTGTATGAATACGTGGACAACAACCCGCGCTTCTATTTTCGAAGCTCGGACTATGTCAACAACCCTGCGGTGGTGGCCCGGAACGACAACCTCATCTCCATCAGCTCCGCCCTGGAGGTCGACATCACCGGCCAGGTCTGCGCCGATTCCGTAGGGCACCTTTTCTACAGCGGGATCGGCGACCAGGCCAACTTCATCCGCGGGGCTGCCATGTCCCGTGGCGGATTCTCCATCATCGCCCTGCCGTCGACGGCCAAAAACGGGACCATCTCCCGCATCGTTCCCAATCTGAGCGAAGGCGCCGGCGTCGCCACCCTCCGGGGGGATATCAATTTCGTCGTGACCGAGCACGGCATCGCCCAGCTCCGGGGCAAGAGCATCTACCAGCGGGTGGTCGAGCTGTCCCAGATCGCCCACCCGGATTTCCGGGAGCACCTCATCGAATCGGCCAAGACCTTCCATTATATCTTTGCCGACCAGCTTGCCCCACGGGCCGAGGACCTGCTCTTCCTGGAGCGCTACAAGAGTCGTTTCACCCTGAAAGACGGCCGCAGGATGTCCATCCGGCCGATCATGCCCACCGACGAGTTCGGGTATCGGAATTTCTTCTATTCCCTGCGCGAGGAGACGGTCTATTACCGGTTTTTCCGGCGGGTCCGCCTTTTCCCGCGGGAGATGGCGCAGAATCACTGGGCGGCCGTGGACTATCGAAGAAACATGTCCCTCATCGGGCTGGTCCGTTTCCGTGGGCACAAGGAGATCGTTGCAATCGGGACATATCTCGGAGAAGGGGACGACGAGCGGGCCGAGGTCGCCTTTGTCGTGCGGGAGGATTTCCAGGGGATGGGCATCGGCTCCCATTTCCTGAAGATCCTCGAGGGGATCGCCCGGGAAAACGGATACCGGGGCTTTACGGCAACGGTGCTTCTCGAAAACCGCTCGATGATCCGGGTCTTCAAGAAGCGGTATCCCGACGCCCGCACCGAGTTCCGAGAGGAGAGCGCCGAGATCGTGATGGATTTCGCAGAAGAGGCCCCGAGCGGCGAATCGGGCGGGGATGAATACGGCGGGGGAACTACAGGGAAACCGGCCTGAACGGAATGCGGCGCTTCAGGAAAACCGATGCGCGGCGCTCGGTCTCCGGCGTGATGTCCGACAGGTATACCGCCGGGTGGACCGTCGTGGACGGTTCGGATCTGGATGGCGCTGAGGCGGAGGAGAAGTCCGACAGTTGCGGTACCAGTCCTGCCGATGCCTCGACCAGACGGACCCGGCGGCCGATCTTCCGCTGGATGATGCCGGCGATCAGCGGGCACCGGCCGTCACCCAGAATCAAAGTATCGATCTTCCGGGCCTTGAGGGGAATCAGGTGCTTCTTCACGATCATGACCGTCTCGGGCTTTTGGGTCCAGCCCTCCTCGACCAGGGCGCCGACGAGGGGGCAGGGGATCTGGTGGATGACGGCGTCGGGCCGAAGTGCCTGGATGCGGTCGATATAGGCTCCCGATTGCAGTGTCGCCGGGTCTGCCAGGACCCCGATCCGGCCCCCCCGTGTTGCCTGGACCGCCGCCGCCGCTGCCGCGTCGACCACGTTGATGACCGGCACGGACGCCTCCGCCGACAGGGCCGGCCCTGCTGCAGCCGATGTGGCGTGGCAGGCGATGACGATCCGCTCCGCTCCCTGGGCCTCCAGGAAGCGCAGCCCCCGGCGGGCAAAGCGCAGGATCGCCTCGGGGCTTTTGGTGCCGTAGGGTCCGCGTGCGGTGTCCCCGAAAAAGACGAATGGACGGGCCGGAAGGTCCGCCATGAGGCGTCCGAGAAGGTGGAGCCCCGCCAGCCCCGAATCGAGGATGCCGATCACGTCTCAGGACTCCCGCGCGTTGATTTCACG
>CAJXSB010000321.1 GCA_913060435.1 uncultured Desulfococcus sp. | reverse complement strand
TAGGAGGTATGCGGCAGGTCGAGTCGCTGGAAGAGCCGCCGGGTGTAGGCGTCCACCACGAAGACCGGGCGCGCGAACCCATAGCAGAGGATCGAATCGGCCGTCTCCGGACCGATGCCTTTCCAGGAAAGGAGCAGGCGCCGCAGGGCGTCGGTGGGATGACGCCGCATCGCCGCGATGCCGCCCTGGTCGAGGATGTGCCGTGAAATGCTCCGCAGCCGCCGGGCCTTCTGGTTGAAATAGCCCGAGGGCCGGACCGCGGATTCCAGCACCGGTCCGGCCGCGGTGACGCCCTCCGGGTCGAGCCCGATCTCCCGGATAAGGTTGACCAGTGCCTTTTCCACGTTCCGCCAGGCCGTGTTCTGGGTGAGGACAGCGCCGACCACGACCTCGAACGCCTCCCGGTCACCCACGGCGGCCCCTTCCTCCCCAGGCCGGTAGACCGGCGCTGCCGCCCCCGCCGGCGTGACCGGCCACCACCCCTGGGGGCCGTACATCTCGAGCAGGCGCTGGTCGATCCGGACGATCCGATCAAGGAGCGCTCTGGAATTTGCCGTCACGGCGTGTTTTCAGCCGGATTCACGGCCGGGGCGGCCGCATAGGGCGCAAGCTTCGCTTTCAAGGCCGGGGGGATGGGAATGGTCCGTCTCTCCTTGTAGTCGTAGCAGACCTGGACCGTGGTCCCGCGGGCGAACACCACCGACGGATTCTCCCGGTGAACGAGACGGTAGGCGAGGGTAAAGCTCTTTTCGCCCATCTCTGACACCTCCATTTTCAGGCAGAGGGGATCACCGAGCTGAACCGCCTTCCGGTAGTCGCATCCGGCGTGGGCGATGATGAAGGGAAAATCCTGGATGCCCTTCGACTGCATGATATGGTGGAAAAGATGCTTCCGTCCCTCTTCGAAATAGGTAAAATAGACCGAATTGTTGACATGCCCCATGGCATCGAGATCGCGAAACCGTGCATCCATATCCACGCTGAAGCAGCCGGATTCCTGTGGCCGGGGAGAATTCATTTTTACGCACCTCCCATCCTGGGGTGTACAGTGTTCAAAGAAATTGGAGAATTTTTAGGGTCCGTGGTATGGTTTGTCAAGCGCAAGCGTAATCATTTCTTCAAACGATCGCCTTCAGGAGGAATGTCCGGATGATCGGAGTCAAGGAGGCCGTCAAGATCGCTCACCGGCTGTTTCAGGAGCTCTACGACACCCGCAAGTTCGAGGATGTCCTGCTGGAGGAGGTCGAAATGGCCCAGGACCGCAGCGCCTGGCAGGTCACCATCGGCTTTTACCGCCGGGTGCCGTCGGTAAATCTGGTGGAGTCCATCGGTTCCAGGAAATACGTCAGAACCTACAAGACATTCCAGATCGACGCCGCATCGGGTGAGATGATATCGATGAAGCAGGGAACGGGGGCGGCATAGGCAGCGATGTCCGCCTAACTTTTTGCAGGGCCGTCCCGGCAGGAACCGTTGCGGCGGCGCCGCAGGAGCGACGTCGGCATTTTTCACTGCTTCCGGCGGTCCATCGGCGCTGCGATGGACCGCAGCGCCGATAATCCGGACCATTTCTGGGCCGCCATGCCGAAAACTACATTCCGAAGCGCTTCAGCGCATCGAGCACTGCTTCTTTTTCCTTTTTTTCGACGATCATGATCTTTTCGGCGTGGGCATTCTTGATCTTCCGGGTCAGGCTTTCCAGGTCGGCCGGCTTTTCGATGAAGTCGGTGGCGCCGAGTTTTATGGCCTCCACCCCTTTTTCCACGGAGGCATGGCCCGTCAGGAGAATGATCTGGGCCTCGGGCTGAATCTCCTTGATGGCTTTCAGCGCCTCGATGCCGTCCATGCCGGGCATCTGGAGATCGAGGATGATAGCATCGTAGGCCCCTTTCTTGATCATGCCCAGCGCATCCTCGGCGGACATGGAGGTGGAGACCTCAAACCCCCGGGCGGCCATTCTTTCGCTCATGATATCCAGAAAATCCTGTTCGTCATCGATCAGCAACACGTTTTCGGTCATGGTATGTCTCCTTTTTTTATGTTAAAACGCATTGTATTTATTAGATAAAGTGATTCAAAATACCGACCCTTCAGGCAGGGGACCATTTTTCCGGCAGCACCAGAGCGATCGCCTTTCCTGGGACATCCTGGACGAATTCAGCGCGCAGGTACGAAAGCAGCAGCTTCTCGGTTTCCTCGGAAAATTTTCCGGAAACCAAGTCAAAGTCCTCCACCGCTCCCATCCGGACCTCTACGGTGTTGGATAGAGTGTTGATGTCCACGGTGATCTCCGGGGCTTCCGGCGCCGCATCCATGGCCGTCTCCATGGCGCACCAGCAGAGGTTGAGCAGGGCGAACGGGTCCGTGGTGATCTGGACCGGCGACGCGGGGGCGGCCACACGAATGGTTTTGCCCCGGTTGGACGCGAGCCGGCCGGTCAGCTCCACCATCAGGTTCAGGCTTTCCGAAAGATCGACCGTCGCAATGGGATCGTCCACCTTGTGGGCAAACTGGTTCAGGTTCCGCACCACATGGTCGGCCTTGTCCACCCGCTCCAGCACCTTGTCGGCAATGCGCTGGATCCGCGCTGGATCCAGGGGCCGTCCCTGCTCCGCCATGAGGATCAGATCCTTCAGAAGGCCCGCATTCTCGTTGATCACGGCCAGGCCGTTTTTGATCTCATGGGACACCGTCGCGGAAATCCGCCCGAAAAACCGCGTCCCCGCTTCGGCGACTCGACCTTGATTGTTCTCCATATCCTCTCCTCAGGTGCTCAGGACTTCGTTCATCTTGGCGATCAGCTGATCGATCTGGATCGGTTTCACCAGATAGGTGGCCCCGTCGATGGTCCCCTTCCGGTAATCCTCCTCTGACCCGTGTCCGGTCAGGAAAATAAATTTGATCTTGGGGTATTTTTCCTTGAGGCGGTCCCGGAGCTCGAGGCCGCTGGTTTTCGGCATCTTGACGTCCAGGACCGCAAGGTCGTAGGATACGGATTCCGCAGATTTCAGCGCATCCTCCGCATTCGTGAACCAATTGGCATTGATCCCCCGGATCTCCAGCCGCTCCGCCAGCGTCGAAACCAGTTCCACCTCATCGTCAACCAGCAAAATATTCACGCGGGATTCTCCTTTTTGTTCTTCATGGTTATGGGAAGGTGCACCTCAAAGCACGTTCCAACGCCGACCTCGCTCTGAACCTTGATGCGCCCGCCGATCTCCTTGACCAGGTTGTAGGTGATCGAAAGCCCGAGGCCGGTCCCGCCTTTGCGGGTCTTGGTGGAAAAAAACGGTTCGAACACCCGTGACAGTTCCGAGGCGGAGATGCCGCAGCCGTTGTCCTGCACCGTGACCACGACCTCCGCGGCGTCGTTCTGGACAGCGGAAAGCTTCAGTTTGCCGCCGTCCTCCATGGCCGCAAAGGAGTTGTTGATCAGATTCAGGAAGATCTGCTGCAGCTTCCCCAGGTCGCTCTCGACGGCCGGTACGTCCTCTGCAACGTCGACGGAGACATCGATGGACCGGTATTCCGCCTCTTTGCCGGTGAAGCTCAACACCTCCCGGATCAGTTCCGCCACGTCCACCATCTGCCCCCGCACGTCTGACTGTCGCGCAAAGCCCAGCAGCCGCTTGGTGATGGTCCCGCACCGTTCGACGGAAGAGATGATCGAATCGATGGTTTTGAGAAGGCGGGGATCATCTGCATATTCTTTTCTATAATTAAATAGATCTTTTATCAAGCCGGCTTTTTCATTGATGATGGCGAG
The DNA here is from genome assembly GCA_913060435.1 of uncultured Desulfococcus sp. Lineage (GTDB taxonomy): Bacteria > Desulfobacterota > Desulfobacteria > Desulfobacterales > Desulfococcaceae > Desulfococcus. The sequence goes on along the minus strand of CAJXSB010000321.1, from coordinate 1,564 downwards.
CGGGTTGTTGATCTCGTGGGCGATTCCCGCGGCCAGCCGGCCGATGGAGGCCATTTTGCTGCCGTATTCGAGTTTGTGAAGGCTCATCAGCCGCTTCTGGTCAGCGGCATAGAGGTTGTTGACCAGGTAGGTGGCCACCCCGAGAATGACGATGAGAATAATGGTGATGCTGGCGATCAGAAATCCGATCAGTCGGAGCCGCGTCCGCCGCCACGGCTTCATGAGCTCATTCTTGAACTTGGCGATCATCAGGACGAAGGGCGTATTGGGGATATAGGCAAAGCCAATGATGATCGATTTGCCTTGGGCGTCCTGGATCTCCTTCACCTGGGTGTGCTCGGAATATTCGGGCACTGCGAGCGGAAAGGGCTCCAGCGCATTGCCGTAGTACCGGGTCGGCGTCTGGAGAACCCCCTCAGCGTTGATGAGGAACGCATCGCCCCGCCCGCTCAGTTCCAGCTCTGAAAGGAGCTGGATAAACCGCTGGGTATCCAGGGATGATCGAAGCACGTAAAAAGAGCCGTCCGGCAGATCGTACTTGACGGCGGTGATGAGGTGGGGGACATTCCGGAAGCCCAGAAATACATCGCTGACGTAAATGCCGTGCTCGACCACCCGGCGAAACCACGGCTGGCCGCTGTAATCCTTTCCCTTGAGGTTGTAGGGGCCGACATAGGTTCGCTGCACGCCGGAGGCATCGATCACCCCGATATCCTCGAACCCGCCGCCGAAACCCTTCTGGAGATTTTCCAGGATCCTGGCGAGGTTCGATTCATCCATCAGGGATTCGAAGCTGTTGTCGTGAACCAGAAAATCCAGGGCGGATTTTCGTTCATCCAGGAAGAAGGAGATGCTCCGCTTGGCGTTCGACGTGATCCTGGCCGTCCGCAGAAGAATCTCCGATTCGACCGATTTCTGGGTCACGTTGTAGTCGATGAGGGTAATGGTGATCAGCGGCAGTAGGGTCACCCCCGCGGTCAGGATAATGGTCAGTTTCCAAATCCTGCGGAAATTGAACATATGTTTGAAAAGACCGGTGGTGTCCGCCGGCAGCTGCCAGAACGCCGGTTTCCAATTTTCGAACCATATTCTCATGAGATGTCCTCACAGGGAATCCAATGTCGTCGTCTTCCTTCAGGTACACCGCCTCCTGCCGCACCGGGGCCCGGGGACGGAAACCCCGGGTCCCGGCGCATCTTCGGGCAACCCTTATTCCGCCTGCCCGGCGGCCTTCCGCTCCCGCATTCTGGCGTTGGCGGCCTTGAGGGTCGCGCTCAGCTTGTCGATGTCGACCGGCTTCTGGAGATAGGCAAAGGCTCCCAGATCCATACAGACCTGCTTGTCCGCCTCGTTGCCGTGCCCCGTCAGGATGATGACCTCGATCTCCGGCCGCGACTGCTTGACCCGGCGGAGCACCTCGATGCCGTCGATGCCCGGCATCTTCAGATCCAGGATCATCACTTCCGGGTCGTCCTCCGCCACGATGTCCAGGGCCGATTCGCCGTCATAGGCAATGGCGGAGCCCATATCCCGCATCATGAGGCGCTCGGAGAGGGTCTGAACG
>CAJXSB010000320.1 GCA_913060435.1 uncultured Desulfococcus sp. | reverse complement strand
ACACCGCTCGGATGCGGATCAAGCTGCGGCACACCGTGATCTATCTTGCCTGGGCCGGATCGCCCACCAGCCTTGCCAACAAGCCTTGCCGGTATGTCATTTTCGACGAAACCGACAAATACCCCGCCGGCAAAAAGGAGGCCGATCCGATCTCCTTGGGCGAGAAGCGGGCCAACACCTACCGGGCGTCCCGCAAGGCCAAGATCTGGAAGCTCTCCACCCCGACGGTGGAGAGCGGCCCCATCTGGCAGGCCTACACCACCGAGGCCCAGGTTCGGTTCCACCGGCACGCCCGGTGCCCGCTTTGCGGCCGGCTGCAGCTGATGTCTTTCAAGCAGGTCAAATTCCCTGAAGACGAACGCGATCCCGAGCGGATCGAGGCCGAACACCAGGCCTGGTACGAGTGCACGGGGTGTGGCGGGAAATGGGACGATGAGCTGCGCAACCAGGCGGTCCGGGACGGTGTCACCATGAGCGAGGGCAGCCGGCCCCTCACGGTGGACGCCTACCTGGCTTCCTTCACACCGAAGAAAATTGCGTTTCATGTGCCGAGCTGGCTGTCGCCCTTCGTCTCCCTTTCGTCCATTGCCGCGGCCTTCCTTCGGGGGACGAAGGACAAGGCCAAGCTCAAGGACTTCAAGAACGCCCACGAGGCCCTGCCGTGGGTGGCCTATTCCGAGATCCGGGACGAGGATGCGATCCTGGCACTGAAAGACGATCGCCCCCGGGGTAGAGTGCCCGGCGGCGGTGTCGTGGCCGGTCTGGCGGCCGGCGTCGACACCCAGGACGACGGGTTCTGGTACGAGATCCGAGCCTTCGGCTATGGCGTTGACGGCGGATCTTGGCAGGTGCGGGAAGGCAAGACCGAGACCTTCGAGAGCCTGGCCCGGATCCTCTTCGAGGACGAGTACACCGACGCCGATGGCAAGGCCTACATCGTCCACCTGGCGGTGCAGGATGCCATGGGCCACCGGACCGCCGAGGTCTACGACTTCTGCCGGCGGCATCCAGGCCGGGTGGTGCCCTCCCAGGGGGTGCAGCGGCTCAACCAGCCTTACGCCTTCACCAACCTGGAGTATTATCCGGGCACGGACAAGCGGATCCCCGGGGGGCTGAAGCTCTGCCGGGTCAACACCACCTACTACAAGAACACCCTGGCCGGCAAGCTGGAGATCCATGCGGACGATCCCGGATCGTGGCGATATCATGCCGAGACCACGGCAGCCTGGGCGCGGATGATGGTGGCCGAGGCCCAGAACGACCAGGGCATCTGGGAGCCCCGGAGCGGCTATGAGAACCACGGCTGGGACTGCGCAGCCCTCTGCCTGGTGGCGGCGGACATCCTGGGGATCCGGTTCTGGCCTCGGCCCGACAATACAGCGCCGGTATCCCCGGCGCCACGGCGGGATGAAGCAGCACCAGCCCCAGTTCAGAATCGGCGACGGCCCCTGCCGGGATGGTTTTCAAAGAGAGGACGGCGATAGATGGCAGTGCAATCCATGATCTACCGGCGGGGACGGCGGCTTTCGGTCCCCCAGGTGGCAAGACGGCTTTCGGTGAGCGAAAGCACGGTCTACCGGCTGATCGGAAGTGGTGAGCTCGAAGCGGTTCGGGTAGGCCGAAAGGCCTGGCGCGTGAGCGAGGCGACCCTGGTCAGGTTCGTGGCAAGTCGCTCGAACCGTGCGGATGAAGGGATGAAGAGACAAAAACGCAGGGCCGAGGGCCCGGGAAGGAGTTGACATGGCAGCATTTGATCCGATTCTTGAAAAGACGATTTTGCGGGAGGGCGGGTTTGTTCTTCATCAAGTGCCGGGCGATCGGGGCGGCGAGACCTACGCGGGAATCGCCCGGCGCCGGCATTCGGACTGGTCGGGGTGGAAGTTGATCGATGAAGGCCGGACCAGTGGGCTCAAGGAATTGGTGGCTGCGCTCTACCACCAGAAATTTTGGCGGCCCATCCAGGGCGACGCTATCAATGACCAGCAGATCGCCGCGGCCGTGTTCGACTTTGCAGTAAACGCCGGCCCCACCACGGCGATCCGAGCGGCCCAGCGGGTGGCCGACGCCGATGTGGACGGCCTCATGGGGCCGATAACCCTGGCCGCGCTTAATGCGTCCGAGCCCGAAAGCTTCCTGGTAGCTTACGCCCTGGCCCGGGTCCGGTACTACGCCGGGATCTGCAATATGGACCGGTCCCAGTCCAAATTCCTGCTGGGATGGATCAACCGGGCACTGGCGATGATAGCGTGACTGGGGTGATAAAGCCCCCGTGCCGGCATGCTCGCACAAGGATAAAGTCTATTTTTCGTTGTTTATAACGATAAATGCTGGTCCAAGGATGGATGTTGCGTTGCGGGAGTTTTCCTGGTCGGGGAGAGGGGGGCGTCCGTTTTGTTGAGATTGTCGGCATCCGCTGTGGCAAGAGCGTTAGGCCAATGGCTTTTTGCGAATTTCGCAAAGCTTAACAGCATGGCAAGAGCGATATATGCCTCATCCCGCGTTATCCCGGAAACCCGTTCCTGGGAAATCTCTCCACGCCAATGGGCTAATAGCGTAGCATATGCCAGAAATTCCTCCTGAACCGGTTTTTCCTCTTTTTCGATGATGAGGTTTTCGATTTTGCTCCGTCCGTCAGGGCTGCCATATATCTTCATCGTCTCCTTTTTGGCACCCTGCTTTGATATCGCCAACGCCAGCGTCATCGATTCCGCCGCAGACCCGCACATTGCACAGCACGAGGGATATGAATGTTCACGATAGAAGCCAAGGGCCATCTGTGCCCGCTCGCAAAATCCAAGATTCACCATGGTGCCAAACGACTTCAGCATTTCCGAAAAACGCTCTGGTTCGGTTGGGACCATCTCCTCGCTGCAGGATTCCACCAACCAGGTTTTTGTGAACTGTGTAACATAATAGCCGGTTTCTGATTTTTCGTCTGGCGACTGCATTTCGGGTTTCATCCAGACACCGTAGTTCAAAATTCCCCGACGGCAAAGATCCCAGGCGGCCGAGTAAAAACAGGGGTACAGCTCCTTAACACGATCCTCGACTTTGGCGCCTATAAGCTTTTCTGCATTTTCCACGTAATGACGGATAATTCCATGCAAATATATGTCATATCCATAGGGTTGTTTTTTGAGGAGTTTCTGTTCCCTCACACAATTGATGATATAGTTCAACGCTTTCTTTTCATTCATATTGCGGCTCCTCTAAGTTGCAAACAGGCCGAGTTGGCTTCGTCGGTGTACCAGCTGGAGAACCCAACCTCGGCGTCATGGCGCCCGCTACCTGATGCGTTCAGCGTCTACTGTTTCATTGTTAGACAGATTGGTAATTTCGCATTTGCCTTCTTTACGGAGTATCACTTTGACCTCATCTCCGGGCTTCCACCCCATCGCCTTCAATTTATCGAATCTACCGACTTTCCATCTCGAATGATCGCCAAGGGTGATTTTTTCCCCCATTTCCTCCGTTTTTTCGATGTATTTCTTCATGCTTGTTTCGTGAGACATGTCAACCTCGGTAACAGTCTATAATCCAACAGAACCATTGTCTGTCCGCCATAGACATCGTCTTGCGTGAAGTTATCGAACAGGGCATTGTTGAAAAAATGGCCCTCAGTCCTTTTCTCACATCTGTGTGTCTCATAATCTTTTTCTAACCGACATGCATATCAATGTGTCACCCGTAAAAACAGGCAGGATTACCACCTTCCCATTCATATTTTATAATTCGCAGCTTCGTAGATCCTTCGGCGGACGGGTGCTGATGCGTAGGGACAACCTTATCCCTATGTTTTTAAAATAGTTGGCGCAGGCCGCAATCCGCACCTGGGCCTATCCTGGCAGAGGTATTTTTATCTGCACCCACCGTTTCGAACAGGCTGCAAAAACCTTCCTTCAAGCAATAACCAAGCCATTCTATCCCAACGGCCAGAAAATTAGCCGTCAATTCCGTCATTTTCGTCAATTCCTTCAAATCCGTCATTTCCCTCACACGCTCCACCCGCATCTGATACGCCAGCCTCATGGCTATTTTCACCGCAGCAGAGATCGTCGAGCAAAAAACAGCTTGGAAGAAGGCGCTGGCTGCTGTTTCGACGGGTCAAACGTATACCGTCGGGAAGCGGCAGTTCACCCGTGCCGACCTCCCCGAGATCCGCAGAACGCTGGAGTGGCTTGACGAGCAGGCGTCCCTGACCGCGGCCGCGGCCGCCGGGCCGCTCATTGTCCAGGGGAGGGTCCGGCGGTGACGTCCCTCATCGACAGCCTCGACCTCCGAAGGCCTCCGAAGCCCCTTGCCCTCCCCGCACCGTCCCCGGATGTCTCAGCGCCCAAGGCCGTCCTGGGCGGGGTCATGTCCTCGGTATCCCGCACGGCAGCCGGCAAGGGCGGCACCCTCTCCAACTGGCTCGTCTCCCGGAACAATGCTCTGGCCGAAGGACGCGAGCGGCGGGAGATCGCGGACCGGGCCGAGGACCTGGTCGCCAACGATCCCCATGCCGCTTCCACCATCTCCGGGATGGCTATAAACATCTCCGGCACCGGGTTCGTGCCCCAGGCTGCCCCGCCGGCCGAGGTGCTCGGCCTCGAACCCGAGGCCGTCGAGAACTTCCAGCGCCAGGCCGAATGGGCCTGGCATCTCTGGGCCGCCGAGGCGGACGCAGGGGGGCGATGGCCCTTCTGGGGGATCCAGTACCTGGCCACCTGGTCCCTGCTCTGCCGGGGGGAGTATTTCCGCCTGCCGGTGATGCTGCCGGTAAAGGATGGCCGGCGCACCTTCGCCCTCGCACTTCAGGGCGTGGATCCGCTCCGGGTCTACACCCCCACGGACAAGGCATCCGACCCCGACATACGGGACGGGGTCCGCCTCGGACGCCTGGGAGAGGCCCGGGCCTACTGGGTGGAGAACCCCAGGACCCGGCGGGCAAGCCTGCGATCGGGTCACCTTGCATCGGGCGAGTTTGCCGAGATCCAGGCCCTGACCGGGCACCGGCCGGGCATCCTACACGGTTTCGTGCCCCGGGACGAGGAGCAGGTCCGCGGGGTGTCGGTGCTCTCGCCGGCCATGAAATTCTTCAAGGATCTCTCCGACTACCTCGACTTCGAGCTGGTGGGCGCCATCGTGGCGGCGAGCTTTCCGGTGGCCGTGGAGACGACCAACCCCTACGGCGTGGCCCAGGGCATGACGCCGGTCCCGGGCGCCGGGGCCGATCGGCGCTACTACCAGGAGATCGCCCCGGGCCAGGTCGCCTACCTCAACCCCAACGAGACCATCAAGCTGCTGGAGGCCCGGCGGCCGGGCGACACCTTTGCCCCCTTCGTGGAGCGGCTGCTGCGGGCCGTGGGTGCTG
>CAJXSB010000319.1 GCA_913060435.1 uncultured Desulfococcus sp. | reverse complement strand
TTCTCGGTGACGTCCAGCTTGAGGATCATCTTGTCGTCGCTGCTCCCCTTGATCGTATCGACCTTGATGTCCTCGAAATAGTCGAGCCGCGTCAGGTTCGCAACGCTCCGCTTCAGCTTTCGGCCGCTGTAGAGGCCGTCCTCCAGCACCGTCAGCTGGCGGCGGATCACCTTGTCCCGGGTTTTGGTGTTGCCGCTGATGATGATCTTCTCGAAGCGGACCTGATCGCCCTGGCGGATGTTGTAGGCGATGTCGACGGACAGCGCCTCATCGTTCTTCTGGATCATGGGGGAGATGTCGGCATAGGCGTAGCCTTCATCGGCGTAGATGTCCGTCAGGCGCAGCATATCGCCGCGGACCACCTCCCGGCTGTAGTACTCCTGCCTGGTGATGTTGAGGGATCCCAGAAAATCCGCTTCCGGCAGAATGAGGTCTCCGGTCATGGTGACGTTGCCGACCTTATAGCGCGCCCCCTCGTCAATCTTGATGGTAATGTAGATCCAGTCGCCCTCATAGGTGACTTCGGGGCTGCCGACCTTGGCGTCGACATAGCCGCTGTTGTGATAGTGGGCGCTCAGCAGAGAGGCGTCCTGATTGAGGTTGTCCAGGTTCAGCTCGCCCGATGAGGTGATCCATGACCAGAACCCTTTTTCCGTGGTCTTCATGATCTTCTTCAGTTCATCATCGTCATAGGCCTGGTTCCCCTGGAAACGGATCTCCCGGACACGCACCTTGCCGCCCTCTTCGATGACGAACTCCAGATCGGCCTGATTCTTCTCCAGCGGGAGTACATCATAATTCACCTGGACGTTATGATAATTCTTCTCCTTGTACATGGACTCGATCCGTTTGATGTTGCTCTTGACCATGTAGATGTTCAGGATCGAACCCCGCCGGATGCTGAGGGCCTCCTTGACCTCCTTGTCGTCGAAGATGCGGTTTCCCGTAATCTGGACGCGCCGGACGGTGGGCTTCTCCTTGACCTCGAAAATGAGGATCTTTCCTTCCGGGGCATCCTCGGACTTGACCTTGATGTCATCAAAATAGCCCATGTTATAGACATTCTTGATGTCGTCCGAAAGGGCCTTGGGGAGAAACGCCTCTCCTTCCCGGATCCGGATGACCTTTTTGATGGCGTCCTCTTCGATCCGTTGGTTTCCGGAGACCTCAATCCGCGCCACGGTCTGCCGCTGGAACAACCGGAGGCTCATCTCCCCCACGAGCTTTTTTACCATGACCGAGAGATTCTCCACCCCCCGGCCCTCGGCGTAAAAGGGCATGGTTGCGGCCGACGCATCGGTGGCCGTCATCTTGGCGTCGATGCTGATGTTCTGGCCGATTCGCGTCAGGCTGCCCCAGATCACGTATGCTGCATCGGCGGCCGCACCGATGCGCCGGAGTTCCGCTGCCCGGCCCTTGATGGCCTCGGGACCGGCACCGATTTCGCCGGAGATGTCGACAATCTCTGCGCCCTCCTGCTCCAGGTAGGACTGGATCACCTGGGGGAGTCTTTCCTCGAGGTAGTCGCGTCCCTCCAAGGCGTTGACCTCAAAAGGAAGCACCGCTACCCGGACCGTTTCAAGTCCCCATGAAGCGGCGGGAATGAAACAGAATGCCAAAAGCATCGACAGCGACAGTCTCAGAGATTTTAACATTTCCCTCCCCTTTCGAACCGCCCGGTGCTGGTCCGTCTTCGTCTATTCTTCTTCAATCAAGCGTCCCTCCGACAAGGTCACGCGGCGGGCCATGTAAGCGGCGAGCGCGGCGCTGTGGGTCACCACCACCAGCGTCATGCCCATGTCGCGATTGAGGTCCCAGAGCAGCTCGTGGACCTGCTCACTGTTATGCTTGTCCAGGTTCCCCGTGGGCTCATCCGCCAGAAGCAGCGCTGGCGACGGCACCAGGGCTCTGGCCAGCGCAACGCGCTGCTGCTCGCCCCCCGAAAGCTGGCTGACCCGGTGGTGCAGGCGATCTTCCAGTCCCACCCGGATCAAAAGCCTCCGGGCCGCCGCTTCTGCATCTTCTTTCGGCTCCCGGCGAATCAAAAGCGGCATCATCGTGTTTTCAAGGGCGCTGAACTCCGGAAGCAGGTGGTGGAACTGGAAGACGAAGCCGATGGACCGGTTTCGAAACGCCGCCAGGCGCTCCGGATCAAATCGAAAAACATCCTCGCTGTTGAACAGCAGGGTGCCGCGGTCCGGCCGATCGAGGGTCCCCAGGATATGCAGCAGGGTCGATTTGCCGATCCCCGACGGCCCGGTGACGGCCATGGATTCACCCTTGCCGAGAATGAAGTCGACCCCTTCGAGCACATCGATCCGCTGGGCCCCCCGATGGAAGCTCTTGCAGATGGCCTTCCCCTGGATCAGCGGCGGCCGTTCTGCTTCCGGACGGGTTCTGGCGGCGCTGTCAGCCATGCCGCAGCGCCTCCACGGGATCGAGCCGGGCGGCCTGGCCGGCTGGATAGAGGGTCGCCATCAGGCTGATGGCCAGCGCCGACAGGCTGATTACCGCCACCGTCACCCATTCCAGCTGCACCGGCAGGGTGGTGATATAGTAGACGTCCGACGGCAGCTGGACGAATTTGTACCGTTTAAGGAGCAAGCACAGGAGCGTCCCCAATGCCCCCCCCAGCAGGGTCCCGATCAGGCCGACCGCCAGCCCTTTGAGCACGAAAATGCGCCGGACAGCGCCGTCGCTGGCACCCATGGCCTTCAGGATGGCGATGTCCCGGGTTTTTTCCATGACCATCATGATGAGGGAGCTCGAAATATTGAAGGCGGCCACCAGGACGATCAGTGTCAGCAGGATGAACATCATCGTCTTTTCGAGTTTTAAGGCGGAAAAAAAATTCCGGTTCATCTCCATCCAGTCCCGAACGCCGTACCCCCCTCCGATCGCCGCCTGGATCCGTTCGGCGATGCGGCCGGCCGCGTATATGTCGTCTACGCGGATTTCGAACCCGGTGACGCTATTTCCCAAGCGAAGCAGCTGCTGTGCGTCGTCGAGGCGGATGAACGCCAGGGATCCGTCGTATTCATACATGCCCGTCTCGAAGATGCTGATGATGCGAAACCGCTTCATGGCGGGCACGTGCCCGATGGGCGAAATCATTCCCCGGGGGGAGATTACATACACCGGGTCCCCCGTGATCACGCCGAGGGATCGGGCCAGCTCGCGCCCAAGGACGATTCCGGGCAGGCCGATTTCCCCGGCGCCCTCGACGACGTTTGGGGAGCGCAGCAGTGCCTGCGCCGCCGAATCCAGGCTGCCGACACCGGTGTCAGCACCATCGGGAGCGAGTCCCCGTACGACGGATCCGGCAATCCCCACGCTCGAACGCAGCATGGTCTGGGCTGCGACAAACGGGGCCGCCGAGCGGACGCCGTCGATGGATAGCAGCCTTTGGCAAAGCGCCGGATCGTCGGTGATCTGCCGGTCGGCGGCCTCGAGCACGATGTGTGGGTCGATCCCGAGGATGCGCTTTTTCAGATCGGATTCGAAGCCGGCCATCACGGCGATGACGACAATCAGGGCCATGACGCCCAGGGTGATCCCTGCCACCGAGAGGAAGGTGATCAGCGAAATGAAGCGATGCTTCTGTCGGGCCCTGAGGTAGCGCCTGGCGATAAAAAATTCAAATGACATCAATTTCCGTCCGGGTGGGATCCGTTCCCCGCCGCCGGCCCCATGGCCCGAAACAGCGGCTGTCCCCCCTACCTCGACTTCATGTGCGGGAACAGAATCACCTCGCGGATCGAGGCGGCGTCCGTCAGGAGCATGGCCAGGCGATCGATGCCGATCCCCTCTCCTGCAGTCGGCGGCATTCCGTATTCAAGGGCCTCAATATAGTCTTCATCCATGAAATGGGCCTCCTTGTCTCCGGCATCACGATCCTCGACCTGCTGCATGAAGCGGCCGCGCTGGTCCTCGGGATCGTTGAGCTCCGAAAACCCGTTGGCGATCTCACGGCCGGCGATAAAGAGCTCGAAGCGTTCCGTCAATTCCGGAGATGCGTCGCTCCTCCGGGAGAGGGGCGAGACCTCGACAGGATACCCGGTGATGAACGTGGGCTGGATCAGCTCAGGCTCCACAAGCGCATCGAACAGCTTTGTGATCACCTTGCCGAGGCGGCCGGTCTTGGTCATCTTGACCCCTCTGTCGGCGGCGAAAGCCAGCAGCTTTTCCCGGTCGTCCAGGATACCAGGGTCCACGCCGCCGATGGTCTCGAGGGACTCCGCGAGGCCGATGCGGCGCCATCCGGGGGAAAGGTCGATGGTGTTGCCCTGGTAGGTGACCTGCGTCGATCCCGTCACCGCCTCGGCCACGGAGGCGAACATCTCTTCGGTCAGTTCCATCAGGTCCGTGTAGGTGGCATAGGCCTGATAGAACTCGAGCATGGGGAACTCGGGGTTGTGCTGGGTAGACACCCCTTCGTTACGGAAGTTTCGGTTGATTTCGAATACCCGTTCAAAGCCGCCCACCACCAGGCGCTTGAGATACAGCTCCGGGGCGATCCGAAGGAAGAGGTCCATGTCCAGTGCATTGTGGTGCGTGACAAAGGGTTCGGCCTCCGCACCGCCGGGAATCGGCTGCATCATGGGCGTTTCGACCTCCAGGTAGTCCCGGTCGAGCAGGAAGGTGCGCACCGCCTGCACGATTCGGCTCCGCTTGATGAAGATCTCCCGAACGTCCGGATTCATGACGAGGTCTACATAGCGGCGGCGATAGCGTTTTTCCGGGTCTTTCAGGCCGTGGAATTTCTCCGGCAGGGGGCGCACCGCCTTGCTGAGCAGCCGGATTTCAGCGGCCAGGAGCGTCCACTCGCCGGTCTTGGTCTGGAACATGGTTCCGGCGATCCCGATAAAATCGCCGATATCCATTTGTTTGAACAGGGCATAGGCTTCGGGGCCGACCTTGTCCTGCCGAACATAGGCCTGCATCTGTCCGGTCTGGTCTTTAAACCGGATGAAAGCCGATTTTCCGAAGCGGTTGATGGCCATCATCCGGCCGGCGGCCGAGAAGCGCAACCCTTCTTCCGCCAGGGTTTCGGGCTGGGACTCCGTCATCTGCTGCAGGGTTCGGATATCGTGGGATGCCTTGAAATCGTTGGGGTAAAGGTTGACGCCGGACCCCTTCAGCTCCGAGACTTTTTGCCGCCGCTTTTCCAGTATATCGCTTTTTTCCATGTCGTTGTCTTACCTGCCGTCTCTTGGGGAACGAGATGCGATGGATCGGGCGGAAGGGCTCAATTTCCGGCGTCATCGTTCCTAAATAGTTGAAACCCATAAGGGAAAGCACAGCTTCCCGGCAAAATGCAAGCTGCGAATGCTATGCTATTTGAAATAAGGTGTCAACCCCAAGTTCCGCGGCCGCACCGCCTCGATCCGGGGCGGCGCGGCCGCGGAG
>CAJXSB010000318.1 GCA_913060435.1 uncultured Desulfococcus sp. | reverse complement strand
CCCGACAGGAAGAGATCGGCCTGGCCCGCCTCGACGGAGATGCAGGTCGGGGCGCGGCCGCCGTCCAGGTACCATGCCCCGGCCAGGACGTCGTGCTCGGTGACGACCCGGCCGGACCCCATGCCCCCTTTTTTTCCCGATACCGAGAGGATGCGGTCTACCAGCATGAGGGGCTCGTCCGGCAGCCGGACCCGCACCGGGTAGGTGTCGACCGCGGCGAATTCCGGCCCCAGCACCCGGGCCGCGGAGCCGACGGCGAACTCCATGCACATCTCCCGCGAAAAGGCGGGCGGCTGGGGACGGGTAGTGGCGGGCTGCTCGGGAGCCGGTTTGCCCTGGGGGGGACCCTCGTCGCGATCTCCCATGACGGTCAGGATACGATTCTGGATGTCGAAGCCGGCGCCGTAGTTCCGGGTCAGGGCGTCGGAGAAATCGAGAAAGGACCGGTGGGCGTCGGCCGTGGCGGTGATATTCTCTTCGAGGGCCGCCAGAAATTGTCTGAAAAGCCGGGTGCTTTCTGAAAGCGCTCTGCTGCCGGAGCTCCCGGCGGCGTCTTGGGTGGCGCTGGCCGGCGGCTGGCCGCAGGCCGGTACCGGCGCTGCGATCGCATCGGGTATTTTCCGGGTGGACGCCGCTGCGGGCAGGGCCTTTGACGGTGATGGATCGGCCGGAGGGAAAACAGGGGAAGTCGCGCCGGTCTTCCGGGGCGGGGGGGTATCGCTTTCCGCCGGCGGGTCGGGCAGGCTGCCGCCGATGGTCCGATGCACTGCCCGGCGATCCTCCTCCCGGGAGGGGGCGATGGGCTGCCGGATCTCGATGGCGGAGGGAGGGAATGCCGCCTCGCCGTAGAGCTTCTCGAGATCTACCGGCACCCGTTCGGCCACGAGGGTTCCCAGGAATTTCAGAACGGTGAGGGTGTCATCTTCGCCGCGAACGCAGATGGAAATGGCCGAGTGGGGCTTTCCGTCGAGGATACGGCCGATCATCCGCCGGCAAGAGGACTGGGGCCCCATTTCGAGAAAAAGGCGGATGCCGTCGGCGTAGGCTTGTTCGATGGTGGCCGGGAAGTCGAACCCATGGAGGGCCTGGGCGAGGATGGCGTCGGCGGCGGAGGCGTCATTCAGGTCGTGGGCTCGCCCCAGGGCGCAGCTGTAGTAGTCGATCTCCGGCGGCGGGGTCGTGGGGAAGAGGTGGAGGGCCCGGTAGGCATCGGCTGCAGGCCGGGCAGCGTCGCAGTGGACGGTCACCACCCCTTCCAGGTAGATGGCTTCGCACCCGAGGGTCCGAACCAGTCCGGCCACATGGGCCCCGCTGCCGCCGATGACGCTTTCCGACGGTGTGTTGACGATCAAAAGGCGCGCCAGGGGCCAGCGGTCGAGGGCGGCCCGGACAGCCGCCGCCGGCCGGTTGACCACGGCCACCCGCCAGTCGACCGCCTGATCTTCAGGCAGGCCCCAGGCGGTTTTTGCTGCATTGCAGGGGCCGGCCAGCTCGGTCTTGAAGAGCGGGGTCTCCTGCATTCGCCGAAGCATTTCCCCCCGCTCCGGCCAGGCGCCGGTGGCGAAAAAACCGGCCGATTCTCCGAGGCTGTAGCCGATCACGGCGTCGGGGCGGACCCCGAAGTGCCCGGCCAGTCGGGTCATCATGCCGCCGTGGACCACCTGGCCGAAGATCATGTAATGGGGATCGGAAACGATTTTCCGGTAGGCCGCATCCTCCCAGCCGTGCTCCCAGGATACCCGGTACGGCATGTAGCATTCGGGAAACATCTGGGTCTTGAGGGCCTCGGTTTCCCGATCCATCTCCCGGAGGATTTCGGGCCAGCGGACCCCGACGCCCCGGCCCATGCCGACGTAATGGTTGCCGGAGCCGGGATAGACAAAGGCGATCCGGCCGGAAGGGCCCAGCGGCGCCGGGAAGAAGCTGACGCCGCCGGGGCCGACGATCTTTCGGGGCGTCTGGGAGCGGACGGCGCCTTTGGCCTCTTCGACCCATCGATGCAGCGCATCGGGTGTTTCGGCGACAATGGCGAGGGCGTTGGCCGGCGCCGGGTCTGTCGGCCGTTGCTTCCGGTGCCAGGCCACCGCGGCGGCCTCCATGCTCATGGTCTCCTTCGAGGCGCGCTGCTCCAGACGTTCCAGCCCTTGGAGGAGGGCTTCGGGATTCTCGCCCGACACGATGAAAAGCCCCGCCCGGTCCGGTCCCAGAGGTCGCAGCCGTTCGCGGGCCCGGCTGTCGGAAGGCGATTGCCGCAGCGGCGCATTGCCGGCCTCCAGGACCACATGGGCGGCATTGCCGTCGGTCGTCATGGCGGATACGGCCGCACGCCGGGGGCCGTCATGCCGGTTTCGGATCCAGAACTGCGGGTGGACGGGGATGTGAAACCGCTCCTGGAGCCATTCCGGATGTGCTGGAGAGATATAGCCGGGCAGGGGGGGCAGGATTTCATGGTAGAGACAGAGGGCGGCCTTGACCACGGAGGCGAGCCCCGCCGCCGCACCGGCGTCTCCGGCCACGGCTTTGAGGGCGCCGATGGCCGGGCGGGTCGACACATCCGTGAAGACCTCGTGCAGGGCTTCGGTTTCCATTTCGTCCTCCCGGGGGTCGCCGCTGCCGTGGGTTTCGACGTATCCGATGGCCGCGGCTGGAATGCCGGCCTCCGCAACCGCCTGGCGCATGGATGCGGCATAGGCCTTCTTCAAGGCTGCTGGGTCTTCGATATCCCCCCCTGAAGCGCAGCCGATGCCTTTGATGACGGCGTAAATCCGGTCCCCGTCGGCCTCGGCGCGGTCCCGCCGCTTGAGAAGCAGGGCCACGGCGCCCTCTCCCGGCAGGGTTCCGTCGGCGGTCTGATCAAATGGATGGGTGTTTCCTAGCCTGCCGAAGGGCCGGATGCCCGATGCGATCACCATGTTGCGGACATCCCCGGTCAGGTCCACCGCACCCGCGAGGAAAAGATCGGTCTCCTTCTGCTGAAGCGAGCGGACGCCGATGTCGAGGGCCCGAAGGCCCGAGGCGGCTCCGCAGGAGACGACGTGGCTGGGGCCCCCGAAACGAAACTCCCGGGCTGCACGGCTTGCGACGATGCCGCCGAGGGAGCCCACCACCCGGGGGGCGGTCAGGGGCCGGCTCAGGGCGTCCTGGAGTTGATCCAGCCACCGGGAGGCCTCGGCCTCGTCGATCCCGGGAAGGTGCTGCCGAAAAACGGCTGCGATCCGGTCCCGCTGGTGGAGGAGCTGCCACCGGGTATGGAAATCGGTGTCCTCGAGGTCGAATTCCATGCCGATGGCGCACCCCGCACGGGGCATATCGGCGCCCAGGGCGACGCCCGCGTCGGCCAGGGCGGCGGCGGCCGTCCGGAGCATCAGGAGCTGCTGGCTCAGGATCTCCGGAAGCTCGTTGGGCGGGATGCGGAATTCTCCGATGCGGACGGTCAGGGTGTCGAGGTAGGCGCCGTTCGCAGCCCGCCCGTTCAGGTGGCGTTCCGCCACGCCATCCGCGCCCTTGAACCGGGCTCCGGGCCGTTTGGTAAAGGCGGGGGTGCCGCTCAGGACCGCATCCTGAAATGCCCTCAGCGACGAAAGCGGACCGAGATGGGCGGCCATCCCCACGACGGCGATTTCCGGCAACGGGCCCTCCGACGGGAATGTTGGATTTTTCGGGGTGCTTTTCTCCGGTTGCGGGTCGGGCGTAAATTCTTCCAGCAGCAGGTGCCCGTTGATGCCTCCGAAGCCGAAAGCGCTGACGGCGGCGCGGCGCAGGGAGCGGCCATCCGGGGTGTTCCAGGGCGCCGCCTCGGTCTGGATCCGGAAGGGGCCGCCCACGAGGGGGCTGCCCTCCGCCGCCCGGGTGAAATTGATGGAAGGCGGGAGCATCCGGTGGTGCATGGCGAGCAGCGTTTTGATCATGCCGGCCACCCCGGCGGCGGTCAGGAGATGGCCGATCATCGACTTGATCGACCCGATGGCGCACATGTTCCGCGACCATTGCGCGCCCTTCCACAGGGCGCGCATGCTGGCAAGTTCGGTCCGGTCACCCACCGGCGTGCCGGCGCCGTGGCATTCGATGTGATCGACATCCACCGGCGACCACCCCGCAGCGGCATAGGCGGCGCGCATGGCCCGTACCTGCCCGTCGGTGTCCGGGGCCAGGAGATTGCCGCGCATGTCGTTGGAAAGGCCGATGCCCCGGATCACGGCGTAGATGCGGTCACCGTGGGCCAGGGCGTCGTCCAGTCGCTTCAGGACCAAAACACCCGCGCCCTCCCCGACCACGAGGCCGTCGGCCGTCGCGTCAAACGGGGCGCATCTTCCCGACGGCGACAGGGCGCGCAGCTGGCTGAAGCCGATCTGGGTGTAGAGGCTGTCGGGTCGGGAGACCCCGCCGGCCAGGGCGGCATCCAGGCGGCCGGCCCGGAGCTCGTCGCAGGCCAGTTTGACAGCGTAGATGGACGAGGCGCAGGCGGCGTCGAGGGTGAGGCTGCCCCCGCCCAGGCCCAGGGAATGGGCCAGAAGGGCGCCGGGGAGGCTGGTGACCCGGGCAGCCAGGCATCGGTGTTGATCCAGGGGCATCGCCGGCGGCAGGAGCGCCCCCCCGTCGCTGCCCTGGAAGAGGCGTTCCATGGCGCTGCGCCCGAGAATTTCCTGGGCAATCCCGGAGGATGCATCCGTGGGCAGGGCGATGGCCGCCAGGAATACGCCGGTCCGGGCGCGGTCGATGGCCGCTGCGGCGCAGTCGGAAAACGCTGCATGGCCCGCGCCCAGAACGAGGGAGTACATCGGGTCGAGGGCCCTCGCCAGGGCTGGATCGAGTCTCCATGCCTTCGGGTCTATCGCGACAGGATCCACCAGACCGGCCCGGGAGGAGAACGCCATGTCCGGCGAGGGCCGGGGACTGACCACGGCTGCCGGCGGAACCGACCACCGGTCTTCCGGAACCTCCCGGATCGATTCCACCCGGTGAGTGATGTTGTGCCAGAAGACGTCCAGATCGGGGGCGCCGGGGAATATACCGCCGATCCCGACCACTGCAATGGGGGGATAGTCGCTCATAGGGTGTTTTTCAATTCTTTGGGGGTTGATGCGGCAATAATCACGAAAAAGCGGCGGACGAAAAGCGTCAGATTGATGTCAGTACGATAAGGAAATGGCATGAACTGCCGTGAAGCAACGGTTTCGGAATGAGCGTGCGCATTCGGATGTCCTTTCCAGTAGCGATCTTGTAAATCCGGACTTATAAACCATCCCCGGGTATGTTCGTCAATATTTTTTATGGCGGCAGGGCGATTCCGGAGCGACGCCGCCGGGGGGCGCCGTGCCATGCCGGGGACGCTTTCGTTTATTGACACCCCCACGAATATTGTATACCATCCCCACGATTTATCCAATGCCGCATTGAAGGCGCCGCAGCCAGGCTCGAGGGGTGGCATCGAGACGGCGCAACGCAACGGCGGGGG
>CAJXSB010000317.1 GCA_913060435.1 uncultured Desulfococcus sp. | reverse complement strand
AAAGTCGATCTGTTCGACCAGGAGCTCCCGCAGCGGGTTGATCTTCAGGGGATTGAGCTGGTAGGGCGAGGCGAGCCGGCTGAACAGGTCGAAAAAAAGGTAGCCGGGGGCGTCGTCGATGTTCCACCCGCCCGTGGCCTTCTGAAAGGGCGTCCGCTGAATCGGGCTGAAGAGGGCGGACCGGCTGACCGCCGTCCAGAAGCGCCGGAGGGCCGCCCGGGCCCCCGCCCGCCCCCCGGCCATCAGACCGTCGGCGGCCACCACGGCGTTCATGGCACCGGCGCTGGTCCCGCTGATGGCGTCGATGTCGATCTTCCGGCTCTCCAAGAGGAAGTCGAGCACCCCCCAGGTGAACGCCCCGTGGGCGCCGCCGCCCTGGAGGGCGAGGTTGACTTTTTTGGGTGCGTCGGGAACAGTGGGGTCGGGAGAGGATGACGGCATGAGGCACTCCTTTGTCATGGGGTTGTCCGGCTGCGGCACGCCCGCCGGGGCCGGCGAAGGGATCCGGCAGAAGGGCAATGGTGGATGTCTCCCAAAAAACTAATCATGCCGGGCCGGGGGGACAAGTCAGGGCGTGCATTTGCGCTTGGGACGGAATTTGCATTTCAGGGCCGGAACTCCGACTGCCCGATCCAGTAACACGCTAAGGGCGCGGGGATTTTCAGGATCGTCGTGCCGCCGGGCACGCCATCCAGGGGCAGCAGGCTGAAATCGGCCATTTCGCGGGTGACGACATATCCCTGGGAAATTTTTTTCTGCCTGCAGAAACTGGCCAGCCCCTTGAGTTCGCCGGCGCCTGTATCGCGGCGGCGGTATTTCACCTCGAACGGCACCGGCTGCCCCTCCAGCTGGGCCACGATGTCGACCTCCTCCTGCTTTTTTCCCCGCCAGTAGCTGAACCCCATGCTGACGTTGTAGTAGCGCGTAAAGACGTGCTTGAAAAAAGCCGTCTCCACCGCCCGGCCCAGCGCACTGTCGTCCTCCAGCATCGATTTGCCTTTCAGCAGGACGCCGGCGGCGATGGCGGCATCCGCAAGGTAGATTTTATAGCGTGCGCGAAGGACCTCCCTGCCGTATCCATAGGGGGGCAGGCGGTAAATCAGGTGGGTAGCCTCCAGGAGGTTGATAAAATTACTGGCGGTCTGCTTTTTGACTTCAAGGTTCTTGCAGAGGTCCGCCATGTTCAGCAGGCCCCCGTCGTGCAGGCAGAGGTACAGGAAGGTCTGCTCCAGCTCGAGCACACGCCTTACGCCGAACAGCGCAGTCATGTCCCGTTTGAGGATCTTGTCCACGATGTCTTCGCGAAGCAGTCTCTGGGCCATGTCCACGCTGGGTACCAGGGCGCACTGGGGGTATCCGCCCCGGAGGAGGAAGTCATGGAAATGGCCTGAAAGGGGGCGAGCCATATCGCCAACGCGATGGAACTGATCCGGGGTCCACGAAAAGAGGTGCGCAAGGGAGGGCACCTCGGGAATGGGGGGCATGAACAGGTTCTTGATCTGGAGATACTCGAAAAAGGAGAGCGTCGACAGCTTGACGGTATGCCATCGACCCACGCCCGATTCCTGGCCTTCGATCACCAATGGTGTTGCGGACCCGGTGACCACGAGGCGGCGATGCTTGTGGAAGTCGACCTGGTGTTTCAGCCATGTCTGCCAATCCGGGACAAATTGAATTTCGTCCAGGAACAGGTATTCGGGTCCGTCCGCCGCCGGTTCGGCTTCACGCCAGAATTTCAGAACCTCGTCAACACCGGCCAGTTTGATGACGGGATGATCAAAGGTGGCATAAAAGATATTTCCCGGTGGCACACCCGATTCCACAAGGGCTTCGCAGGCTTGGAGCAACAGTGTGGTTTTTCCCACCTGCCGGGCGCCACTCAACAGGATGGCGCGATGGGCAGGCGGTGTGTTCAGCCAATACTGGATCTCGTTGAAGGCCGCCCTGCGCCATTTGGGCAGATCCGGCACCGGGGCGTTGGCCCACCAGGGATTGTATTGGCGGAGGACCGACATGATTTCCTGGGAGGAAAGAATCATGCTTGATTTTTCCAAAAATAAAAAATTAAGTCAAGTATACTATACTTAATCAATAAAAATAATCCCTTTTTTCTGTGATCAGGCCCTTCATCGCCGTTTATTGATGAAAGGGGGCTAGGGCCGGCCCCGGGCAGGCAGCTTCTCACCCGACCCAGGGCGGTAGCCTTTCGTGGCGGGACCGGATTCAGAGCTCCTTCTTTTCGTTCGCCGGCTTCCCGTCCGGGGCTGGCTCCTTTTCAGGATCGGGCGCGTCACTCGCATCCCCGCCTCTCCGGCGCCCCAGGCCGAACCGGGCCCCTTTTTTCTTTCCGGCCCGGGGCGGCGGGCTTTTCCACAGGGCGGGCCGGGTAAAGCGCTGCCAGCCCCATTTCAGCATGCCCACCAACCAGAAGGAGACCCAGAGGGCCCAGGCGAGCATGGCGCCCCGGTAGACGGCCATGGGAACGGAGACGATCCAGGCGCGGGGAAGCGTCTCATCGCTGACATCCTGGTACCACTTCAACAGGGCGCTGTTCGATCCATTGCCGGAGATGTTCATGTCCGGATGGCCCAGGAGCCCGTTGGAGATGGCCGCAACCAGGGCGATCACGGCGGCGGCGGTCAGGAACACCAGCCCGATCTGCATGGCATTGAACCGGCGGCCTTCCAGCGCACCCCATCGCTTCCGGAATTCGAGGGCGATGAGCCAGGCGACGATGAGGATCCCGCCGGCCAGGCTGCTCATGGAGAGGCCGATGCCCAGCAGAAACCATTGGCGCATCCCGAGGGGCGCCCATCCGGTCTTTGCGAGCCCGAAC
Organism: uncultured Desulfococcus sp.; assembly: GCA_913060435.1. Classification (GTDB taxonomy): domain Bacteria; phylum Desulfobacterota; class Desulfobacteria; order Desulfobacterales; family Desulfococcaceae; genus Desulfococcus. The sequence goes on along the minus strand of CAJXSB010000317.1, from coordinate 2,620 downwards.
GCCGCGAGTACGATCAGGATGATGACCGCCCAGAAGAGGACCGCCGGGCCGGCCAGTGGCTCCCCTCCGAGGAAGAGGGGCCAGCGATTTCGCGGCAGGTGGATTTCGATGGCGGCGTTGACGCTCGGTGCGCCGAGGTCGACATCGCTGCTTTGGTACCGCATGGTCATTCCGCGGGACTCGATCCACTGGAGCTGGATGCGCTGGCGGCCGGGGGTGATGGGAAGGGTCACCTTCCGCCCCTCCTGCCGGATCGGCTGGACCTTCCCCTGGATGGCGACCTCCTGGAGCACGGCATCCTCGGGCAGCCGAACGGCGTGCTGCCCGCCCTGGCTGCTCTTGATGGATAGGCTCATGGCGGCGGCGGTGGTGTTCCGGCCCGGACGCAGATCGAGGCGGCTTTCGTCGATGGTCAGGGTCTGGCCCTCGACGCCCGGGGGCCGTGAGACCGCCAGGGTGACCGCCTCCCCGGGCCAGGGGTGCCAGGTCGGGTACCAACGGGTGCCGGCTTTATGGTGAATCACCGGGATGCCCTCATATTCCACGTGAAATATGGGGCTGACATCCACCCGCCAGATCTCGGTCCAGGCATCGGTCTCCTCGTGGACCAGGCGGATGCTGTCGGCGGGCGCCAGAAAGGATTCCCACCGGAGGCGGGTCTGATCGGCGCGAAGGTTGATCTTCGCGGCGCCGTCCACCACCCGGATGCCCTCGGTCGTCACCGATTCCCCCGGCAGGAGCGGGATGTCCAGCACCACGCCCGAGCCGGTGGGACTCTGGCGGACGATCTCGGTCTGAACCTTCCAGACGAGTCCCAGAAGAATGGTCCGCTCCACCTGCACAAACGGCGGGAGAATGCCCGTTTCGAAAATCTCCGCCGTTTCGGAGTCCTCCTTGTCGGCGATCCGCTTGAACTGGAGCTGGGCGTCAACGGATCCGTCGCGGCGCAGGCCTTCGACGCGCCACCCCTCCGCCGAGATGGAGACCCGACGGGGCTTCAGTGGGAAGGGGAGCTGCAGGGCGTTCTGCTTCCGTATGGTGCCGCTCATCTGGAGGGTGTGCATGCCGGCGGGAACCCGGACCCATAGTTGATCATTCTGCCGGAGGAGTCCCGCAGCGGGGACGTCGTCGATGGAAACGGCCTGGGGCATCCACTGCCGGGGATCTCCTGGAACGGGGACGGCGGCATCCAGCTGCGCATTGACGGATGCCTCCAGTGACAGCCGTTCCGGAGTGATGACGATGCGGATCTCCGGGATGTCGGCGCATGCGGGGAAGCAGGGGGCTTTTTCGAGCAGCCGCTTTTGCAGTGCGTCGAGGATCTCGGGCGTGGGGATTTCAGCGCCCTGGGCAGGGCCGGGGTGCAGTATGGAAAGCATCAGGGTGGAGACCAGCAGGAATGCGGCCGGCCGGAGGATGGAAAAGCCACCTTTGGGCCGGAAGCGGACGCCGAACATGCCCAGGGCCAGCAGGATGATCAGCAGCACGCGGACAAATGCCAGCACCAGGTTGGCGCCGGGGCCGACCAGGACAAACGACACCTGCTGGTCGCGGGTCACCGGTCCGGACCAGCTGAAGGGAACCGTCTCGAAAGGGCGCCATTTGGGCACGCCCGGTCCGGTCTGGGTCAGGGCCTTGGGGTCATGCTGCATGACCTGGGATGCGGCGTCACCGGCGCCGTAGGGGGCGGAGGCCTCCTCCTCCGGCCGCGCGCGCCCTGTTGTTTTCATCGCCTTGCTGCGCACCGCCCCGGTCATGGATTCGGATATCGCCTCCATGGCCATGTCCGCCGCCGGCGCGGGCGGGGCTGCCGCCTGCCGCCTGGGGGCGTCGGCCATGGAGGCCCATGGCATGGCCAGCTGGGGATAGATGCCGACGCGGAGGGCCTGGACCATGTAGGGGACGGCAATGACCACCAGGACGAGCACCACGGCGCCGTGGCAGGCCCGGACCAGCTTCCGGAACCGCCCGTCGGGCAGGTATTTGAGCAGGGCGAAGCCCACCAGCAGGGCCAGCCAGACGTACCGCGGTGCGCCGGGTTCATGAAACGTCAGCACCAGCGTCAGGAACGCGACGGCGGCCAGGGATTTGGAATAGAGCCTGGCAAGGGCGATGGCAAAGATGAGCACCACGAAGAAATCGAGCAGGGACCAGCGCTGGATCCAGGTCCGGGGGATGTCGTCGATGCCGGCGGCATGGAGGAGCTTCCAGCCCGGCGGCAGGAAGAGGCGTCCACGGACCTGCTGAAAATCGTGGTCCCAGCCGGTTGCCGGAAGGGATCCCACAGACCCCTGGTAGACGCTGTCGGCCGTCAGCCGGAGCACCCCGTTGCGAAGCTCCACCCCGGCCCTGTCCGAGTCCCTGCGCCGGGTGATCAGCTGTTCGCTGCCGTCCACGGCGACCCTGCCGAGGGTGATGGCCGGGTCGATCTCCAGGCGCCAGTTCGTATTTTTTTTCCCCTGGATCTGGTCCTGGATGGTGTAGCCGGAGCCGTCGAATCGCAGCCAGATGCTGCGGTCCAGCGTCAGCTGGTCCGGCGCCGGCGATGGATCGCCGCGCTTGATCTGCTTCAGACGGAGGGTCTCTCCAGGGAGCAGCCGGTAGGCCGGATATCGTTTCC
>CAJXSB010000316.1 GCA_913060435.1 uncultured Desulfococcus sp. | reverse complement strand
GTTTCGTCCGACAGCGACACCGGCCATACCATGTAGGAGCCATGTTTCATGCCCCTGTGGATGCGGCCGCCGCCCATGTGCCCGTACCATGCCTGGTCCGGCAGCCGCCGGCATGCCTCGCTGGTCCAGTAGTATCCGGGGAAGACATTCTCAAAGGGATGCCCCTCGGGCAGGCAGGGGTTCTTTTGCTGGTGACTGATCAGGGAGAAAAGAAGGCGCCGGGTCGGCAGTTGCCAGCGCTCGTATCCATGGGCGCTGCGATTACGCATTTCAGCAGTGAATTCAGCCGCCTCCGACCACGACAGCGGAAAGTCCGCAGGATTGGCGTCCTTCGTCCAGACCGCACCCGTAGCCCTGTCCCGGATGACCCTACCCATCTCCTGAAATCGCCCATGGCTGAGCAGTGGAGCCGTCTTTTCCTTCTCCGCGTCCTGTCCGCTGCCGCGGCAGGTGATCTCACTGCCGTCTGGGGCATAGCAGCGGATCTGGTCGGTTTCCAGCAGAAATTGTTCCATCGATTCCTTCCATCATTGGGAGAAGGTGATAAACGGCTCGGCCTCGACGAATCTTTCGTCGCCGGGCGCCTCTTGCTTGTCGACGTCGGGCGTGTAGCCGAAGACATCGACATATTCATTTTCGCCCTCGGGAAGGGCGTGGCTGACGGATGGCGGAAATTCACCTCTGGAGGACTGGATGCGGGTGATCATCGGTGTTTCCGGTATGCTGGCGACCCTCACAATATCTTCAATGTAGACGTTGACCACGTGCTGCATCTCCTCGAGGGACTCTTTCATCTGCCGGATGTGGCGTTCAAATCCCGTCACGGCGGACTCCGGCGTTTCAGCGTTGACGATGCAGCTGAAATAACCGTGTCCGGCTGCGCCTTCTTTGTCGATGTCGTCGAATGAAAAGTGGCCGATAAAGAGCATGTTGCCTCCTTGGGTTTCAGGTGTACGTGTTGATGCTTGATGGAGTTAAAGATAGCAACAGAGACCGGTGACCCGGTATCCGATCCATCCTGTAGTTGAAGGCGCAGAAGACCCTATTCTGTCGTGGCGGCGGGATGGTCGAGGGGCTTGATACGCTCTCGAAGGCACCGGAATCAGGGCTGGCCCCCATTTTATTCCCCTGCCGCATCTTGTATCTTAAACCATCTATAAACGCGGCGGCCGCTGATCTCCATTTGGCATCCGTGCCGCCGCCGACAGAGAACAAGGAGGTACCCATGCAAATGCTTCGAAGTCTGAAACAAATCAAAGGATACACGATTGGTGCACAGGACGGCGATATCGGGGAGTGCAGCGATTTTTTATTCGATGACCGTGACTGGACCGTCCGATATATTGTCGCCGATACGAGGAAATGGCTTCCGGGACGCAAGGTGCTCATTTCACCGATATCGGTCGGAGAGGCCGATGCATCCAGCCGGACGCTGAGTGTGGGCTTGACCCGGGATCAGATCAAAGACGCGCCGCCGCTCGATGAAGACGCCCCGGTGTCGCGCCAGTATGAAATCGCCTTCAACAAGTATTACGACTGGGGCGGGTACTGGGGCGGGCCGTCGGTATGGGGGCCCCACCTCTACCCGAGGCTGCTGAACCGCTCCCGGGAGAGCTTGCAGGAGGCGACCGAAAAGATCGAGGACAATGTTACGCTGCGCTCCGCCCAGGAGGTGATGGGATATCATATTCAGGCGACGGACGACGATGTCGGCCACGTCGAGGACTATGTTGTAGACCTCGACACCTGGATCATCCGATATCTTGTCATTGACACCCGAAACTGGCTGCCCGGCGGCAAAAAGGTCTTGATCTCGCCGGCATGGGCCGAGCATGTCGACTGGCACCGGCGTCGGGTCATCTTTTCCCTGGCAAGTGATCATATCGAAAAAAGCCCGGAATTCGATCCGTCCCTCCCGGTCAATCGAAAATTCGAGGTCACCCTTTATGACTTTTACGGGAGGCCTTATTATTGGTAGCATTGGGGTATTGGCAGCATTGGGAGGCGGACGGAAGTCGGGCACCAGCCGCGACATGAGAGAAGAGGCGAAATCCATTGGCAGAGATATTCAAACCTTCGCGAAACTGCTGGCAGCGGGCAAAGGCCCGCCGGGCGGCGTTTGTCATCGACGGAGATGCCTATTTCCGCGCCCTTTATCAGGCGTTTCACCGTGCCCGGCGCTCGATATTTATCGTCGGGTGGGACCTTCACAGCGACCTGCTCCTGGTGCGCGACGACCAGAAGCGGGATGGCCCCGAGCGGCTCGGCGCACTTCTCGATTTCCTGGCATCCCGGCGGAAAGACCTCGAGATTTACCTGCTCAGCTGGGATTTTGCGATGATATACGCCATGGAGCGCGAGTTCTTTCCGCGGTATAAACTGAAGTGGCGCACCCACAAGCGGATCCATTTCTGCCTGGACGGCCACCATCCCGTTGGCGCGTCCCAGCACCAGAAGGTTGTGGTGGTTGACGATGCAGTTGCCTTTGTGGGCGGATTTGATTTGAGCAAATGGCGGTGGGACACCAAAGACCATCGCCCGGAAGAGCCCCGGCGAACCGATCCGGGAGGCGAACCCTATCCGCCGTTTCATGATGTGCAGATGGCCGTGGACGGGGAGGCGGCCCGGGTGCTCGGCAAGCTCGCGAGGGAACGCTGGACCCGGGCTGCCGGTAACATCCCCGTTGCCATGGATCATGCCGATTCGGGGCAGGCCGACAGTGGAGAGGATCCGTGGCCGGAGGGACTCACACCGGATCTTGCGGATGTCGAAGTGGCCATTGCCCGAACACTTCCCGAATATGGGGGGCAGCCGGCGGTGCAGGAGGTGGAGCGTCTGTATCTGGACAGCATCGCCGCCGCCGGGCGCTCCATCTATATCGAAAACCAGTATCTCAGCTCCCACCGCATCGGGGAGGCCCTGGAGGCGCGTCTCGAAGCAGAGGACGGTCCGGAGGTGATCATTGTGCTGCCGGAAAAAACCGGCGGCTGGCTGGAGCAGCACACCATGGATGTCCTGCGATGCCGGGTTCTCGACCGCCTCCGCAGGGCCGATCTCCACGACCGTCTCCGTGTCTATTATCCCAGGATTGCCGAAACCCCCCATTGCGCGCTCATGGTGCATGCCAAGGTGATGGTCGTCGATGATGCGTTCGTTAGAGTGGGCTCCTCCAACCTGAGCAACCGGTCCATGGGGCTCGATTCCGAGTGCGACCTCGCCGTTGCTGCGGGAAAAAGGGATGACGTCCGTTCGGTCATCGCCTGTTTTCGACACCGGCTGATTGGGGAGCACCTCGGCGTGGAACCCCGCGATGTATCGGCGGCGGTCGCGGAGCGCGGGTCGCTGATTGCGGCCGTCGAATCCCTGCGGACCGGCGACCGCACCCTGATGCCCCTGTCCGGGGAGATTGCACCCGAAGTCGACCGGTGGGTGCCGGAGTCGACCCTTCTCGACCCGGAGAAGCCGGTGGCGCCGGAGGAGCTGGTCGACTATTTCGTCAGCCCCGAACAGCAGCCCTCGGCCTATCGCCATCTCCTGAAGGTGATCCTCCTGGTCGCCGGCGTGATTCTCTTGGCCGCCCTTTGGCGCTGGTCCCCTGCAGGGGACTGGATCGATCTTGCCTCTGTCCGGGCCGCGGCGGAATGGATCCAGCGCCAGCCCCTGGCGCCGCTGCTGGTTCCCGCTTCGTACATTATCGGCGGGATGGTGGCATTTCCGGTAACGCTCTTGATCATCGCCACCGTCCTGGTTTTCGGCCCCTGGTGGGGATTCCTCTACGCCCTGGTCGGCGCGGAGTTGAGCGCTCTCGCCGTTTTCGGCACCGGACGATTTCTGGGACGGGAGGCTGTCCGGCGGTTTGCCGGCAGCCTGCTCAACCGGATCAGCCGCAGGCTTTCCGAGGCCGGCCTGGCGGCGGTCCTCACCTTCCGCATCATCCCTGTGGCCCCGTTTTCGGTGATCAACCTCATTGCCGGCGTATCCGAAATCCGCTTTCGGGATTTTGCACTGGGAACGATCATCGGGATGATTCCCGGCGTCACCGCCGTGGTGCTTCTGGCGGACCGCATCGCAGCGGCGCTTCGCATGCCGGACCTCGGTCATTTTACCGCCCTCGCCGTGGTGGTAGCGGTGGTCGCCCTCGGACTTTTCGGGATTCGACGCTGGCTTCGGCAGAAGCGGGACGGGCGGAGAGGGGATGCCGGTGCTCCCGGGGAAGCGCACTAGATGCGGCTCCGGATCGCCACATACAATATCCATCGCTGTGTCGGGCGGGACGGGGTTGCGTCCACCGGGCGGATCGCCGCGGTCCTGCGCCAAATCAACCCGGACATTGCGGCGCTTCAGGAGGTGGGGTCCAACGGCGCTTCAAGGAGAAACGTTCTCGACCCGCTGGCCGAAGCCCTTCGCGCTGAGGCCGTTCTGGGTCCTACGATGACGGACCGGAGGGGCCCATACGGCAATGCCGCCCTTACCCGGGTCCCTCCGCATCATATCCGGCGCCTCGACCTCAGCCTGCCTGGCAGGGAGCCCAGGGGCGCCCTGGACCTGGCCATACGGTTGAACGGGAGGAGCATCAGGATCGTTACGACGCACCTGGGGCTTCGGCCGGGGGAGCGCCGGTACCAGATGCGCCGCGTGCTGCAGCTCCTGGACCGGGGGACCGCCGCCGTGACGATCCTTCTCGGGGATTTCAATGAATGGTTTCAGTGGGGGCGGCCCCTGCGGTGGGCAAACCGCCGCTTCAGCCCGATGCCGGCGCCCGCCACCTTTCCCAGCCACCGTCCGGTGCTGGCGCTGGACCGTATCTGGGTGCAGCCCGCCGGCCGGCTGCTTGCCATGGCAGCCCACTCGTCCCCCTCAGCCCGGGAGGCCTCCGATCATTTGCCGCTGGTCGCGGATGTGGGAATTTAATTTGAGGGGGCGCTAAGGAACGGAAACGCATGAATGGGAAGGCCGGGCAGCCTTCGCCAGAGGCGCGCCCGCCAGGTCGGCCGACTGCCTTCAGGCCGATCCGTCGGTTGACGCCTCTCGGTCGACGCCGTTGTCGAGATGGTTTTTCCCGTTTGCGCGGAGGAGGGATCGGGGCTCAAAGAGCTGCCGGTCGAGGCTGAAGGTCCGGTCGCCGCCTTTTCGCCGGATGATCTTCTGAAACAGCAGATTATTGGGCACCTGGACAATCACGGGACCGTCTGCGACCGCGGTCGTATCCATCAGCGTCGTGAACATGAGGTTGATGTTTCGCACCCGGCCGGAGATGCCGGCGGTCATGGCCGGATCGATGATCTCGATCTCGTCGCCGACGCGAAACGGGTGAAAGATGATCAGCATGACTGTGCAGAGGAGGTTGCTCAGCACGCTCCATACCGCAACGAAGCCGATGGCGATCATGGCGACAACAGCGGAAATCATGGTCCAGACATTGTTGATGCTGACCCCGATCTGCTGAAGGACCAGCATGGCCAG
>CAJXSB010000315.1 GCA_913060435.1 uncultured Desulfococcus sp. | reverse complement strand
GGGCGCTTCTGGCCGGACGGGATTTTCTGGCGGCCCAGGCATGCGACCGGATGCTGATCACCATGGGGGACGTCCCCTTTGTCCGGCCGGAGACCTACCGGCGGCTCGTCGAGAAGCTTGAGACCCATCACATGGTGGCCCTCGGGTTTCAGCCGGCCGACAAGAAGCAGTACGGCGTGTTCGAGATCGAGGGGGACCGGGTGCGTCGGATCACCGAGTGGAAATACTGGCGGGAGTACCCGGCCGAAAGAAGGGCGGCCCTCGATGTCTGCAATGCCGGCATATATGCCGCACGCCGCGAGGTGCTGGTAGCGTACCTCTCCGTGCTGGAATCCCGCCCCCAGAGCGTCCAGAAGGAGCGGGGCGGGCGGATGACGACGATTCACGAGTATTTCCTCACGGACATCGTCGAATATATGAACGCCGACGGTCTCTCGGTCAGCTTCGTCCTGGTGGCGGACGAAATGGAGACCATGGGGGTGGACGACCCCTTGGCCCTCGAACGGGCGCAGGAATATTATCGGCGGCACTACCGGTAGACCGCGCGCCATGGCGGCGTCTGCCCGCGACGTCTCGGCGTCCGCCGGCTGGATATTTTCGGGCCGTGCATTATCTTTCGCCTGGTACAGCCCCGCCGGCTCGGCCGGCGGAGTTTCACGCTGAAGAGAAAGGGGGGCGACCATGGACGAAAAGACCTTTTTCATTCCCAACATCTCCTGCGGACACTGCACCGCGGCCATCCGGAACGAGCTTCTCGAGCTGGACGGGGTGGCGTCGGTGGACGGCAGCCCCGATGACAGGACCGTCACCGTTCAATGGGCGGCCCCGGCCACCGAGGCCGTCATCGTGGCGCGCCTCGAGGAGATAAACTACCCGCCCTCGCCGTCGGGGGCAGGATGACGGAACGACGCATCATGCTGCCCGTGACGGGCATGACCTGCGCCAACTGCGCCATGAACATCGAGCGGACCCTTGGCCGGCTGCCGGGGGTCACGGAGGCGGCGGTCAATTTCGCTTCGGAGCAGGCCCGGGTCACCTTCGACCCTGACGACGCCACGCCGGCGAAGATCATAGAACGCATCGAGAAGGCCGGTTTTTCCGTGGCCACCGCCCGGGCGTCCTTCCCCGTGACGGGCATGACCTGCGCCAACTGCGCCATGAATATCGAGCGGACGTTGACCCGCAAGGTCGACGGGGTGGTTTCGGCAGCGGTCAATTTTGCCTCGGAGCGGGTGTCGGTGGTCTATGTCCCGTCCCTCGTCTCCCTGGAGGAGATCGGCACCGCCATTGCGAAGGCCGGGTTCACGGCTCTTCTGCCGGAAGGCGATGCCGCCGGCGGAGAGGATGCCGAGCTGGCGGCCCGGGCCGCCGACATCCGAAGCCAGACCCGCAAGTTCTGGGTCGGGGTGGTCTTCGCGGTCCCGCTTTTTGTCCTCAGCATGGCGCGGGATTTCGGCCTGACCGGTCCCTGGAGCCATGCGGCATGGGTCAACTGGCTCTTTTTCGCCCTGGCGAGTCCGGTCCAGTTCTATACGGGCTGGGACTACTACGTGGGAAGCTGGAAGAACCTTCGGAACCGGACGGCCAACATGGATGTCCTGGTGGCCATGGGTTCCACCACCGCCTATCTCTATTCCTTCGCCCTGCTCCTTTTCCCGGTGCTGGGAACCCACGTCTACTTCGAGACGTCAGCCGTCATCATCACCCTCATCAAGCTGGGCAAGATGCTCGAAGCCCGGACCAAGGGGCGCACCGGGCAGGCGATCCGGAAGCTGATGGACCTGGCGCCCGAGACCGTGACGATCCTCAGAGACGGTGTCGAGGAGACGGTTCCCCTGGCCCAGGTGGCAGCGGGCGACATGGTCCGGGTCCGCCCCGGCGCATCGGTCCCTGTCGACGGGCTGGTGACAGACGGGCGATCGGCCGTGGATGAATCGATGCTGAGCGGCGAGGCGATGCCCGTGGACAAGGCACCGGGGGAGACCGTCTACGGCGGCACCATCAATCAAGAGGGGATGCTCACCTTCCGGGCGACCCGGGTGGGCCGAGACACCGCTCTGGCCCGCATCATCCGGCTGGTGCAGGAGGCCCAGGGAAGCAAGGCCCCCATCCAGGCCCTGGCGGATCGGGTGGCGGCGGTCTTCGTTCCGGCGGTGATCGCCATCGCCCTGGCGACCTTCGCCCTCTGGTGGGTCGCTGGGGGGGCGTTCGTCCCGGCCATGATCCGGCTGGTGGCGGTGCTGGTCATCGCATGCCCCTGCGCCCTGGGGCTGGCGACGCCCACGGCCATCATGGCGGGAACCGGCAAGGGGGCCGAGCGGGGCATCCTCTTCAAGACCGGTGAAGCCCTGGAGGCCTTCTCCCGCGTCGACACCCTCGTCTTCGACAAGACCGGCACCCTGACCCAGGGCGTGCCCCGGGTAACCGATCTCGTGCTGGTCGATGGGGCTTCGCTCGCGGACGAAGACGCGCTCCTGGCGCTTGCGGCCACGGTCGAGAAAGGCTCCGAGCACCCCCTGGGCCGGGCGATCGTTGCGGCCGCCCAGGAACGGGGCATGGACGTTCCCGATCCGTCGGCGTTCAAGGCCTTCGGCGGGATGGGGGTCGAGGCGGTGGTGGACGGCCGCCGCTGCCGCGCTGGAAAGCCGGCCTGGTTCGCGGAGATGGGGATCGACCTCTCGCCCGCCCGGGAAGCCATCGAACGGCTCCAGGATGCCGGCAAGACGGTGATGCCCCTTGCCGCAGACCAGCGGATCGTTGGCGTGGTCGCCGTGGCCGACACCCTCCGGCCCGAAGCCCCCGAGGCCGTGGACGCCCTCCGGCGCCAGGGCCTCCGGACCCTCATGCTCACCGGCGACAACCGCCAGACGGCCGAAGCCATCGCGGCCATGGTGCACATGGGCGACGTGGTCGCGGAGGTCCGGCCCGAAGCGAAGGCCGACGCGGTGAAGGAGCTCCAAGCCGCCGGCCACAGGGTGGCCATGGTGGGCGACGGCATCAACGACGCGCCGGCCCTGGCCCGGGCGGATGTGGGGATGGCCATTGGACGGGGCGCCGACGTGGCCATCGAGGCGGCCGACGTGATCCTCTCCGGCAGCAGCCTGAACGGCGTTCCCGCCGCGGTCCGGCTGAGCCGCGCCACCCTTTCGACCATCCGGCAGAACCTCTTCTGGGCCTTCATCTACAACATCCTCCTCATCCCCGTTGCGGCCGGGGCCCTCCACTTCGCGATCGTGCTGCCGGCATTCATCCGGGACCTCCACCCCATCATGGCCGCCCTGGCCATGTCCCTGAGCAGCGTCACCGTGGTGACGAACAGCCTGCGGCTCTACCGGTCCGATATCTGAATTTTTTTCCGGTTGCATCCATTCGCATGGGGCGTTAAGGTATGTTAATGAGTATATGTTGAATAACAACACTCTCGACGCACCTGCACGCCGCGCCGGCAGCGTTCAAATCCCGCGCCCCTCCAAACAGGCTTCGGCCCGTTCGGGGCGCCCCGCCCAAGAGGAGGCCATGTCATGCTCGCATTCGGTCCCGTACCTTCCCGGCGCCTGGGGCGAAGCCTCGGCGTCAACAATATCCCGCCCAAGGCATGCACCTATTCCTGCATCTACTGCCAGGTGGGGCGCACCCGGAGGACCCAGGCGGCGCGCCGGGAATTCCATGCCCCCGAAGCGATCCTGGCGGCGGTCCAGGAGAAGGTGATGCATGCCGAACGGTGCGGCGAGCCCATCGACTACCTGACCTTTGTCGCCGACGGGGAGCCCACGCTGGACTCCTGTCTCGGCAGGGAGATCGCCCTGCTGAAACCCCTCGGCATCCGGATCGCCGTCATCACCAATGCCTCGCTCGTCTGGCGCGAGGAGGTCCAGGCGGCCCTGATGAACGCCGACTGGGTCTCCCTCAAGGTCGATGCGGTTCGCGAGAGGGCCTGGCGGCGGATCAACCGGCCCCACGGGAACCTGTCGCTGCCCCGGATGCTGGAAGGGATGCTGAGGTTTGGAAAGCGTTTTCGCGGGAGGCTGGTCACGGAGACCATGCTGGTGGAAGATGTCAACGACAGCAGCGGTGAGATCGGCGCCGTGGCCGATTTTCTGTCCCGACTGGCCCCGGATGTGAGCTATCTTGCAATTCCCACAAGACCTCCTGCGGAAAAATGGGTCCGCCCGCCCGGCGAGGCGGCAATCAACCGCGCCTTTCAGCGCATGGACGCTTCGCTTGACAGGGTCGAATACCTCATTGGATACGAGGGCAATGCCTTCGCCTGCACCGGAAACGTCGAGGACGACCTGCTGAGCATCACCGCCGTCCACCCGATGCGGAAGGATGCACTGGCCGATTTTCTGAAAAAGGCGGGGTCGGACTGGGAGGTCGTCCGGCGGCTCATTGCTCGGTCCCGGATTGTCGAAACGGAATTCGAGGGGCGAAAATACTACCTGCGAAAACTCGATCCCGGGGCAGGGGCTCCGTGATGACCGTTGGGGCGGCATGCCGCCCCAACGGTCATCGCCGCTGCCGAATTCTTCAGAGAAGCAGGTTCAGGCGCCGCCTTTCAAGCGGCGACAGCCCGCTGCCAGGAGATCCTTGAACCGGTCCAGGGAAATGGGGTGCGCCTGGATCGGGATGCCCATCCAGTCCGAATACTCGAGAAAGTCCTCGGGATGTTTCGACATATATTCGTCCACGAAGCCGATCCCGTCCAGAACCACGGCGCCGCCGGTGTGCCGTGGAAAATTTTCGTTGGCCATGGCTTTGTCCCAATCCTTGAAGACCTTGTACCGGAACTGGATCCATCCGGGCGTCATCCACCAGACCGGTTCTCCGCCGGCCAGCTCTGTTGCGATCCGCTCCCGCTCGGATTCGTCAGCCAGCATATCCATGCAGTGGGTGGCATCGATCCTCTCGACGGAAGCGGGCTGCTCGGCAATGATCGTCTGCATGGTTCTGGTGGGATTGTCGGCGTTGACATAGCAGAATTTCCCGCCGTACACCACGAGGACATGCGGCGCCCTGTCGGCTGCGGCGGCGATTTTTGAAATCAGCTGCCGCTCCAGTTCTTCAATATCCTCGTGGAGGCCCGGGGTGGTGAAAATGAGGTGTTCCGTGTCCAGAAAGCCGGTCTGTTTGAGGTGTCTCAGCTCCGGGCTGAGGGTGCCGCAGGATACGATGGCGACATCGGCGAATGACGGTTTTTCCATTTTTTCCTCCTCCAATGGAATACAGATGAACGGCATGCGGATGGGGTTATCCGCTGGGGTCGTGATGCTCCCGGTCCGGTCCTGCGCCGACGCCGGCGTGGTTTCCGGCCGGCGGGACGGTGCGGGGCCTCGCCAGCACGTGCGCCCCGACGGGCATGCCCGAATGGGCGGCGATCACGGGGCATTTGACCTTGAACAGGAAGAAGATATTTTCGGGTGCTTCGCTGAGGGTCTCGTAGTTGCCCTGGCCCTTGGCCAGGATCAGGTCGGTCCGGG
>CAJXSB010000314.1 GCA_913060435.1 uncultured Desulfococcus sp. | reverse complement strand
GCCGAAGGCGACTTCAAGGGCGCCATCCGCAACCTCTGGACCAGGAACAGCCTGCCCGCCGTCTGCGGCCGGGTCTGCCCCCAGGAGATCCAGTGCGAAGGCCGGTGCGTCCTGAAGAAAAAGGGCGATCCCGTGGCCATCGGCAACCTCGAGCGCTTTGCCGCCGACTGGGGCCGGGAGAACAACACCGGGGAGCTGCCGCCCAGGCAGCCCGGATCGGGCAAGAAGGTGGCGGTGGTCGGCTCGGGGCCGTCGGGTCTCACGGTGGCCGGCGACCTGATCGTCAAGGGCCATGACGTGACCGTGATGGAGGCCTTCCATAAACCCGGCGGCGTCCTGGTCTACGGCATCCCCGAATTCCGGCTGCCCAAGGAGATCGTGGCCCATGAGGTCGACTTCCTCTCGCGGCTCGGCGTCGAGGTGGCCTGCAATATGGTGGTCGGCCGGACCGTCACCGTGGACGAGCTCCTGGCCGACGGCTATGACGCCGTCTATGTCGGCGTGGGTGCGGGCCTGCCCCGGTTCATGAACATTCCCGGCGAAAACCTCATCGGCATTCTCTCGGCCAACGAGTATCTGACCCGGGCCAATCTCATGAAGGCCTACAAATTCCCCGAGGTCGACACCCCCATCCCCATGGGCAGGAACGTCGTGGTTCTCGGCGCCGGGAACGTGGCCATGGACGCCGCCCGCACCGCCATGCGCCTGGGGGCTGAAAGCGTCCGGATCGTCTACCGGCGTTCACGGGAGGAGATGCCCGCACGGGCCGCCGAGATCCACCACGCCGAGGAGGAGGGCATTGAGTTCTTCCTGCTCACCAACCCGACCCGGTACCTCGGGGACGACCGGGGCCGCCTCACCGGCATGACATGCCTCCGGATGGAACTCGGCGAACCCGACGACTCCGGCCGCCGCCGGCCGGTGCCGATCGAGGGCTCTGAATTCGAGATGGCCTGCGACCTGGTGATCGTTGCCGTCGGTTCGGGGGCCAACCCGCTGCTGACCCAGTCGACCGAAGACATGGCCCTCAATCGCTGGGGATACATCGACGCCGATCCCGAGACCGGCAAGACCACCAAGCGGGGCGTCTGGGCCGGCGGCGACATCGTCACCGGCGCGGCGACGGTGATCCTGGCCATGGGCGCCGGGCGGAAGGCGGCCGACTCCATCCATGAATACCTGACCTGGGGCTGGTAGCCCAGGCCGTCGGGGAAACGGCGGCCGCCCCGCGGCGGCCGTCACTCCGGAAGCCCTGCCCGGGCGTAGAGGTCGTAGAAATGGTGGGTGGGGCCGTAGCCCTTGCCGATGTCGAGGGAATGTGCGATGGCTCCGGTGATGTAGTCCTTGGCCCGGGTCACGGCATCGAAGAAATCCCGGCCCAGGGCCAGGTTGGCGGCCACGGCCGACGAGAAGGTGCAGCCGGTCCCGTGGGTGTTTTTGGTCTCGACCCACCGGCTTTCCAGGGATCGGAATTCACGGCCGTCGAAGATGATATCCGTGGCCCGGGCCTCCCCGAGATGCCCGCCCTTGACCACCACCTTTGTCGCCCCCAGGGCCAGGATCTTCTCGGCCGCCGTCCGCATCTGTGCAACGGTGCCGATGGCCATCCCCGCCAGGGCCTCGGCCTCGTAGATGTTGGGCGTGACCACCTCCGCCAGGGGAAACAGATGGGCGACCAGGGCATCCTGGGCATCCTGCCGCAGGAGACGGTAGCCGCTCTTGGAGATCATCACCGGGTCCAGGACCACGGGCGGCCGCGCCACGGCCCCCAGGGCATCGGCAATGGCCCGGATGAGGGAGATGCTCGAAACCATGCCGATCTTGACGGCGTGGATTTCGATATCCTCGAAAAGCCGGAGAATCTGACCCTTGACGATGTCGGGCGTCATCTCCTGCACTTCGTAGACCTTCTGGGTGTTCTGAACCGTCACCGCCGTAATGGCGCTCATGCCGTAAACGCCGTGGGCCTGAAAGGTTTTCAGGTCCGCCTGGATGCCGGCCCCGCCGGAGGCGTCGGATCCGGCGATGGTCAAGGCCGTTTTCATCATGCCGCTCCTTTGATGTCAGATATCGTACATCTCCCGATGGTTTTCAAAATAGTCGACCAGGTAGAGCAGGGCCGCCTTTTCCTTGAGATGCTCCTTGAGGGCGGGCAGCTTGGCGCGGTCGAGGCCGAAGATCCGGATGTATACCGTGAGAAATTTCTGGTCGGTCGTGGGCTTGTGGGAGATGAGCACGTTGACGAGCTGCCCTTCATACCTCCCGAAGATCTCGATGAGCTCCTGTATCACCCCCGGGCGGTTTTTGACCTTGAGGGCGAACTGGATGCCCCGGTTCGGCAGGCCGGTAAGGGAGATCAGCATCCGGAAGAGGTCGCTCTTGGTGATGACCCCCAGAATCACGCCGTTCTCATCGATCACCGGCGCCCCGGAGAACTTGTGCTTCAGGAGCACCTCGGCCGCCTCCTCCACGGTCATGAGGGGGGAAAGTGTCACCACCTCCCGGGTCATGATGCTGCCCACCTTGATTTTGGAAACCAGGTAGATGAGTTCGTACATTTCGAGGGCCGTCGCATCGGAGGCCGACGCCCGCTTGATGTCCCGGTCCGTGATGATGCCCGCCAGCCGCCCGCCCGACAGCACCGGCAGCATGTGGATGTCGTGCGTCTTCATCAATTTGACGGCCTCGGCCATGGACGCGTCTACATCGACGGCCACCAGCTTCCTGCTCATCCAGTTTTTGACCAGCATAATGCCTCCTCCATCGATGACGGTTGACAGAACTCCGGACGTCGCTCCCTTTCACCCCTGCGGCGCCGGATCGTGCGCATTCCTAACGACGATCATTCGCAGCTAATACAATTAAAATAGGCATCATCTCCTTGGAAGCATAGCAAATTCCCCAAAAAATGCAACACCTCCCGATACTCGCTGCACCGCACCACACCGCGGGGGGAAGTCTTTGACTGGACCGGAAAATATGCTAAGGGATTCTGATCGCCCACACCTTCAACCGCACCCCAAAATGATCGAGGATCCTTGCCCATGAGCCTGAGAACCTGCGTACTGCCTGACGGAACATTTGCCGTCGGCATCCACGAACCCGGCTTCCGTGTCAGAAACCTCCGTGAAAACGATCCCTTATGCCGGCTCGGCAGCTGCGGCGACGGCACCGAAGTCAACAACCGCGTCAACCTTCCGGACAGCGATGTAAACGAGCTGCAGGCGGATGTCATCATCGAGATCGCCAACCCCCTGCCCTTCCGGGGGGCCACCTTCATCATCAAAAACAGCGCCGACCGGCTGGCCGAAGACCCGTCGGCCATATCGCTTCCGCAGCGGCCAGAGGTATCCCTCTCCGCCGCCGTCAACGCGTGGATGGGCGAAGATCTTCCCCCCGAACGGATGGACGCCCTGTTCCGGTTGCTGCCGAAGCCCCTGCTGCTGGCCCTGGCCGCCAACGCCACGGACCCCGAAGATCTGGTGCGCATCGCTGATCACTGCTGCCGGTTTGAGCAGGACCCCGGCACCGGCCGCCCGACAGGCCTGCAGTATACGAAGGACGAAAAGGGGCGTCTCCGTCCCGCCGTCACGGACCACACCCTCCTCGAGGTCCTGGCCAACAACGCGTTCCTGCCCGAGGACTACCGGGAGGTGATGGTCCTGCGGCCCGGTGTCCAGGGGGCAAGCGAGATCGTCGGGGAATTCCAGGGCGACGGCGGCAGAACCCATGTATTCGAATACCTCCGCCGCAACAGCTATATCCCCTGGGGCCACTATGCCGCCAACATGGCCCACGACGCCGTCCGCTACCGGGCCGGCGACCTCTCGGAGACCGATGTCCGCGGCATGCGCCACCTCTACTACCAGCGGACCTATGTCCGGATCGCCGAAGAACTGGGAATTGCGGTGCCCGCCCGCCGGAAAAACCTCTCGGCCGAAGCGATGGAGCGGCTGAGGACCGAGATCGTCCGCACCCTCGGCACCAGCAGGGAGGCGAAGCATCTGGCCTTCACGGCGACGATGTGGGGGTGGAACTTCGGGTTCGACTTCGCCCCGAGCGGCTACCGCCTTCACGCCTCCCACCAGCAGATCCACCAGCAGTATACCCTGATCCCCGGGAAGCTCTCCCGCACCGAGACTGCAGGAAAATGTGCCGGAGAGGCCCACGCGCCGCCCCCCTATGCCTTCGGGGACCTGATCGCCGATTTTACCGATCGTTTCCGGCGGCGCCACGGCAGGGATTTTTTTTCGGCCTACCTCGCGGCCATCCGGAGCAACCGCCGGATGGACGGCCGCACGGACCGGGAGGCGAGCCTCGTCGTCTACGAAGACGATGCGGTGATGCTCTTCGTGCCCAAGGCCCAGACCTCCCAGTGGGAGCTCCAGCTGATGTGCACCCGGCCCGTGGGACACCTCCTCGAAGCCGACGCCGCAACCCGCGCCGCCCTCGATCGGGCCATGTGGATCGCGGTCACCGTACTCGAGGCGATGGGCGCCCGCATGATCACGACCATCGAGGGATCCCGGCGCTTCGATGCCCCGGACCGGGACCAGCGCCTCCTCTACTCTTTTCTGCCCAAGCTCCCCTACTCCCCCGGCTCCTTCACCGAAGCCCAGCTCCGGTGGATCAACGGCCATTACCCCGAGGATTTCGCCGCGGCCTGTCGGGTCCACCGGCCTGAAATCGCATCATTCCCTCCTGCCCGGTGAGGGGCATCGTTCTCTCCCGCCGAAAGGGGGGATTGCCCCCCAGGTGACGTGCACACACGTCTGGCCGTGCGGAAACAATACGCTCTCGTCTACAAAATGATACACTTGGATGGGACGGTTACACGGCCTATCTGCCTGCTATCCAAAGCTTTTCGCTGCACATCTTTCCCGCGGCGGTCCGTTCGGCGCGGCATGCGCAGCCTTGCCGCGTGGCAGCCGCCTTCCCGGTCTTGCGGGTCGAACCGGTGAATCTCCCAGGCCTGTATTTTGCATTTTAACCGCGCGCCTTCCATTCCCAATCGAGATGAATCAGCGCTGCAATCGGCCTGACAGGTGCGCGAACAGCTGAGGGGTGCCGGCTGCCGCGTACGACTGCCCGACCACCACGGCGAGCCAGGGGCTGTGCCCGAACCAGTGCCCGGCCACGCTGCCCAGCGCCACGGTGTACCCCGACCAGGACACCGCAGCCACCGCCGCCAGCGCGCTGAACCGGGCACGCGGGTAGCCCAGGCCGCCGGCCGTCATGTTCACAGCCACCCGGCCGATCGGGATGTAGCGCGCCGCGATGATCAGCACGGCCCCGCGCTCCCGCAGCGCCCGCTCCGCCCAGGCCAGTGCCCGCTGCTGGCGCTCGCCCCGCATCAGCCCGCGAGCCCGCAGGTCCACCCGCTTGCCGATGGTGTAGGCGACCTGGTCACCGCAGAAGGCGCCGACCGCGGCGGCCAGCGCGACCAGCCAGAGCAGCGGCTGCCCGGTGGACACCGACAGCGACGCGAGTGCGA
>CAJXSB010000313.1 GCA_913060435.1 uncultured Desulfococcus sp. | reverse complement strand
AAGACACCTATTATCGGGAGATCACCATTCGGAACTGGTACGAAACGGCGGTCGCCATTGCCGAGCGCGAGCCGATGAAAGCGCTCTCCTTTATCGGCCACCACTATGTCATGCTCAACCGTTGCATCAGGGAAAGCGAGGTCCGAAAGACATGACGCCCCCACAGCCCAGCAATATGTGCGGTACCGACCCGTCTCCGAGACGGATCGCCCGCCCCTCCGGTGATGCCGCTATACTGAAGGCCATCCACGTAACCAAGAAATTCGGCGAACTGGTTGCCGTCAACGACCTCAGCTTCGAGGTAAAAAAGGGGCAGATCTTCGGCATCGCCGGCCCCAACGGCGCCGGCAAGTCCACCGTCTACAATCTGATCACCGGATTCTACCCCTTTGAGGGAGCCATCGAGTTCAACGGGCGGAACATCCGCGGGCTGCCGCCCTACCGCATCGCGCAGCTGGGCATCTCCCGGACCTTTCAGATCCCCCAGACCTTTCCAAGCCTGACCGTCGAAAAGAGCGTGAGCGTTGGCAACCGATTCGGCAGCCCAGGCCATTTCGACCGCAAGTACGTCGATCGGATCATCGAATTCGTGGGACTGGAAAGCCAGCGCCGCGAGATGACCGGGCAGCTCAACCTCCTGGGAAAGAAGAAGCTCATGATCGGAGCGGCCCTGGCCACGCGGCCAAAGATCCTCATGCTCGACGAGCCCATGGCCGGGTCCAACACCTCGGAAATCAAGAGCCTGATGGCATTGATCCAGGCCATCAACACCGATCTCGGCGTCACCATCATCATCATCGAGCACTTCATGAAGGTGCTGACGGAATTGACGGAAACGCTGTTGATCATTCAAACCGGCACCGAACTCTGCTGCGGTGATCCCTGCGAGGTTACCAGCGATCCCCGGGTGATCGAGTCCTATTTGGGGGAGGCTTATGCTGACAGTAACGAATCTTGACGCCTACTACGGGCAGTTCCACGTCCTCAAAAATGTCTCCATCGACGTGCGGGAGGGGGAGGTCGCGGTCATGCTCGGCCCCAACGGGCACGGCAAAAGCACCCTCCTCAAGGCCATCTGCGGGCTCGCCGAGCGGGTGGCGGGAACCATAAAGTACGAGGGCCGCGAGATCACCGGCATGCCCGCCGAAAAACTTGTCAACCAGGGGGTGATCTACATTGCCGAAAACCGGGAGCTCTTCCCCCACATGACCGTCCTGGAAAACCTCAAGCTGGGCGCATACTCCAAAAATGCCCGGCAGCACGAAAAGCGGAATCTCGAGAAGGTCTTCAGGCTTTTTCCACGGCTTGCAGAGCGCCGACGGCAGCTGGCGTCAACCATGAGCGGCGGCGAGGCGCGGATGCTCGCCATCGCACGGGGCCTCATGTCCAATGCCGACTTCCTCTGCGTCGATGAGCCTTCGCTGGGCCTGCAGCCCAATCTGCGGATCGAGGTGTTCAACATTATCCAGGAGGTCAACCGCCAGGGCAAGACCATCCTCCTTGTCGAGCAGAACATACCGCAGATCACCGAGATGGCCGACAAACTCTATGTTCTAGAGGAGGGGCGGATCACCTTCCAGGGCGACCGGAGCGAAGCGTTGAGCAACGACCATTTAAAAGAGATTTTCCTGGGGATGTAGCCGCACCGCCGCCAAGATGCGGCCTGCCGTCGGCATCCCGGAACCCCGGAGCCAATCAAGATGCTAATCGAACTCATTGACGTTTTCATCAGCGGCCTTACCAACGGGTCGGTCTACGCGCTGATGGCCGTTGGACTGACGCTGGTCTACGGCGTCTCCAAGGCCTTCAATTTCGCCTATGGATCCTTTTTCAGCATGGGTGGCTATCTCGCCTGGCTCCTCCTCGTCGGCCTCGGTCTCATGGGGGGCTACGTCATCATATTCATCATCGCCATCCCGGTGCTTCTGGCCGTCGGCTACGGTGTGGAACGGGCCATCGTGGCCCCCCTCCGGAAGCGGTCCGACTGGGAGGTCAAGGTCATGATGATTACCCTGGGCCTGGCCCTCCTCCTCGACAATGCCTATCAAGTCGGATTCGGCGCGCGCATGAAATCCCTGCCGACCATGGTCGAAGGGGCCATGATCATGGGGGATGTCGTCCTCTCCTACCAGGATATGGTTATCTTTGTGCTCTCCATCGGCGGCATCGTCTGCTTCCGTTGGATCCTCAACAATACCCGGATCGGGATGGCCGTCCGAGCCGTGGCCCAGAATCCAGCGGGCGCCCAGATCGTGGGCATCCCCAAGGACGTGATCTTCGGCGCCACCTTTGCCATCTCCACCGTTATGGTCGGCGTCGGCGGCATTCTCCTCAGCCAGAAATACTTCGTCTCGCCCACCGGCGGCTGGGACATTCTGGTCAAATCCTGGGTGATTACCGCATTCGGGGGGATGGGGTCGATCCGCGGCAGCCTTTATGCGGCCTTCATTCTGGGTATGCTCGAAGCCTTCGTGGGCTGGATATTCGGCATGACCTGGGTGCTGTTTGCAATGTTCGGAGTGCTGTTAATCATCCTGGCGGTGCGCCCCCAGGGACTGCTCGGCAAGTGGGGTTGATCAATGAGCTGGCAACGCATGGCCGTCATCATGGCCGTCATCTATGGTATCGTCGGCGTCATGCCCATTTTCGTGGGAGACGTACGTTTCATCATGCATATCCTGATCATGTGTCTCATCTGGGCGGTCGTGGCCGCCTGCTGGGACCTCATCATGGGGTTTGCAGGCATCTTTTCCTTCGGCCAGGTGGCCTTCTTTGTCATGGGGGCTTACGGCTCGGCCATCCTTGCCTCCAGGCTCCATATTACACCGATCTTGGCCATGGTCCTCTCCGGCGGCATCACCGCGGCCATCGGCGTGCTGGTCGGCCTGCCGTGTCTGCGGCTCAAAGGGGCCTACATCGCCCTGGTCACCTTTGCCGTGCACATGATCCTGGAACCCTTCCTCAAGGGCGATATGGGGCGCTTCCTCGGCACCGGCGGCTCCCGGGGTATCCTGACCATCCCCCCCATCGAGCTCTTCGAGGTCACCTTCAGTTCAGCGGCCCCCGTCCCCTTCTTCTACCTGACCCTCCTCCTGTCGATCCTCTGTACGGTGATCATCCTCATCGTGATCAAGTCCTACTGGGGAACGGCGTTTCTCGCGCTCAAGGACTCGGAGGACTTTGCCATGAGCCTGGGCGTCAGCGCCTTCAAGTACAAGCTCATGGTCTTTGCCCTGACATCTTTTCTGACCGGCATGATCGGCGGCTTCTACGGCCATTACGTCGGGATGCTCTCCACCCGGATGCTCGGCATCGACCTCTTCGTTACCCTCATGATCATGCTCGTCATCGGCGGCATCGGCCAGTATCCTGGAGCAATCCTGGGGGCGTTCATCACCGTAAGCCTGAATGAGATGCTCGCACCCCTGGGCACCTACCGGCCCCTGACCCTGGGCGCTCTGGTGGTGGTGCTCGTGCTGCTGCTGCCCGACGGCGTCATTGGCCTGATCCGGAAGGTATCCGGCGACGAAGCTGAAGGGGCCGGCGTTTCCCGCTACTGACAACGGCCAATACCGGAATGCACTGGAAAAGGGTGATATTCGATATCCCGTTTCCTGAAACACCGGGTGGAGATCGCGACGCCATCCGACCCATCCATTGAAAAAGGAGAAAGATGATGATGAAAAAACACCTCGTGATCCTCTTGGCGATCGTATGCGCCATGGCGTACATCCCTTCCGTCCAGGCAGCGGATGTCATCAAGGTCGGCGTTCCCTTGGCCATGACCGGACCCTACACCGATACTGGAGATAATTACTGGAAGGGCATCAAGATGGCCATCGACGAGATCAATGCCGCAGGCGGCCTGCTGGGCAAGAGCCTCGAACCCATCCGGTTCGACACCCAGGAATTTTCTCCGGAGCGGGTCATGCAGGGCGCAGACTATCTCTGCGGCAAGGAGAAGGTCCATTCGGTCCATGCGGGATGGGCCGGATGGGGCCAGGATGTCCGCGCCTACGGGAAATATGATGTTCCGTTCTTCTGCGATGACGGCTCCCAGGCCGCCGTGGACGTCTTCAAGACCGACCCTGAAATGTACAGCAACATCTTCCAGCTCACGGATACCGGCATCAACCAGGCCGAAAGCATGTTCCGGGTGCTGATGGCCCTGCCCTACGAATACCCCAACAAGAAGGCGGTCATCATCACCGCCGACGACGCCTGGGGCACCGAAGTGGGCGACACCCTGGCTCGAAATTTCAAGGAAAAGGGCTGGGAAGTGGCCATGCACGAAATCGTGCCCTACGGCACCCGCGAGTGGGGGCCCATCCTGACCAAGATCCGCAAGGCAGCCCCCGCCATCATCCATGTGGAGATCGTGAGCGCCCAGGAGGTGATCACCTTCTTCCGTCAGTTCATGAAGGCCCCGTCCAAGAGCATTCTGAGCTATGGCTACAGCATTGTTCCGCGGGAGGTGGTCGAGACGATGGGCAAGGAGGCCGACGGCATCATCGGCGAAGTGCAGACAGCCATGCCGACACCGGAGGCACCGACCCCGGAAGCCCAGGCATGGGTCGACCGTTTCGTCTCCCTCTACAATCATCCCCCCCAGGCTGGATCCTGGGCCGCATACAGCGGCGTCAAGGCGTGGGCAACCGCGGTGGCCGCGGTGGGTGATGAAACCCAGCATGACGCGGTCATCCAGTATATCAAAAAGAATGGATACAAGGGTGAAACCGGGTGGTGGAAATGGGATGACGACAATGTCATGCGGGCCGGCGGCGACGTGCCCATCGGCCACTACCAGGTGCAGAACGGCGAGCTGGTGACCATCTTCACCGACCCGCCGACGAAACCCTACAAGGACTTCCAGTTCATCACGCCGCGCTGGATCAAATAACGACCGGCGGCGATCCGGCGGCAACGGCAGCCTGCCGTCGCCGGATCGCCGTTCGAACCACAGGAATAAGGTGACGCGTCCCCATGGCAACACGGGTTTTCATCAAAACGAATTTCGATCTCTGTACCGGCTGTTCGCTCTGCCAGCTGGCCTGCAGTGAACGCCTCCTGGGCGGATACAACCCCCACCGCGCACTGCTGCAAATCCGGCACGAGAAAGAAAATCTTTATCATTTTCCAGTGGTCTGCAACCAGTGCAGCAATCCCTACTGCGCCAATGTCTGCCCGGTCCAGGCCATCCAGCGGGACCCGGAGACCGGGGCGATGGTGGTCGACCGGAAGACGTGCATCGGTTGCGACCTCTGCCGCCGCTATTGCCCCATTCACGTGGTCGGGGTCGATCCGGAGATCAAGAAGTCGGTTAAATGCGACCTCTGCGGGGGCGAACCTCGCTGCGTCGCTGCATGCCCGACGGGTGCGCTGGAGCTGGTCTGCCTGTCGATGCCGGATTCAGAAACGGAGGTGACGCATGGCTGACGCGTACATGGGAAAGTTTCTCGTAGTGGACCTGGGGCGCGGCAGCGCATGGACGGCGCCGGTGCCGCAATGGCTGAAAGAA
>CAJXSB010000312.1 GCA_913060435.1 uncultured Desulfococcus sp. | reverse complement strand
CCCCGCGATCTGTTTTTCATGATCGATTTCGACGAGACCGGCGCGTTCGTGCAGCCGGTGGACGAGCGGGGCGCGGCCGCCGCCCCCCCAGGAGACCATTTCGGAGGACCGGTCCGCGAGGTGCTCGAGACCCTGGCCCTCCTCGAACGGCAGCACCGCTTCCAGATCGACTGGACGGGTTCGGAAGACCGGACCTACCTGGACGGGAATGCGCACCTTGTGACCCAGCTTGCCCGGTGCGGCAACGTGGTTGACGCCCGCTGCCGTCCCATCGCCTTCTCCGATGCACCCGCCCGGATCGTCTGCCGCATCACCCCCGGTGAGCCGCTCCTCACGGCTGAGATGCTCCTGGCCGAAAACGGCCGCCTCCTCGATGATTTCCGGATCCTCGGCCGGGAGCATGCACTGCACGGCGATACGGTCTACCGGATCCCCCCCATGGGACGCCATGCCGCCGAGATCCCGTGGTTCGCATCCAGCTTCCTCCCCACGGACCTGGAAAAATACCTCTCCCTTCTTTTCTCGGCCTTCGACGGCATCTCGGTTCACTACCAGGACTACACGGTCGTTCGGGAAGGGGCCAAACCGACCCGCCCCACCCTCGTCTTCGAGCGGGTCGACCCCGAAAATGCGCTTTTCCTGCGGATATCCCCGACCCTGCCCGGCCTGGACGCCGATTTTTTCGACAGCTACGATGTCTCCCGCATTGCCTTCGTCAACGAGATAGAGCAGCGGATCACCATCCGCGACGTGGTCCACGACGCCGTCTACGACGGCTACGATGACGTCCTGAAACGCCTCAAAAAATTGAAGCGGCGGGTCGAGGGTCCTTCGGAGTTCTTCCAGGAGGGCAACCTCTTGATTCTGCAGGAAGCCCTGGCCGGGGCCTTTCTCCGCTCCGAACTGCCCCACCTTCTCACCCGGTTCGACCTGCTCGGCGCCGAACGGCTCCGGACCTACAACATCCGGGCCGCCGCCCCGCGGCTCAACCTCGCCCTCTCCCACGGCATCGATTTTCTGGAAGGCGATGCCTCCCTGAATATCGAAGGCGAGACCCTTCCCCTCTTTTCCGCCCTGGCCGAATACCGGAAGAACGCCTACATCCCCCTCTCCGACGGAAGCCAGGCCATCGTCAGCAAAGCCTACATGGAAAAGCTCGAACGGCTCTTCATCAAACGCCGGAAGAAGGTCCGCCTCTCGTTTTTCGACCTGCCCCTCGCGGCCGAAATGATCGACGAGAAAACCTCGGAGGCCGGCATCGAAAAATCACGGGAGATCTTTGCCGGTTTCAACGACATCCACCGGACCGAACCACCGGTGCCCCGGCTGGACGCGGTCCTCCGGGAATACCAGAAGCAGGGGTGCCAGTGGCTCTCCTATCTCCACCGCCACGGCCTGGGCGGCTGCCTGGCCGACGACATGGGCCTGGGCAAGACCCTCCAGGCCATCGCCATGCTATCGACAGTCTATCCCGGCCAGCGCCTGCCGTCCCTCATCATCATGCCCAAAAGCCTCCTGTTCAACTGGGAGAATGAGCTGGCCCGGTTCAACCCGGACCTGACCTGCTACACCTACCACGGCCTCCACCGCGACGCGGCCGCCCTGGACGAGCCCCAACTGATCCTGACCACCTATGCGATGGTGCGAAACGACATCGAACAGTTCCGGGAGCGTGCCTTCTACTACGTCATCCTCGACGAATCCCAGGCCATCAAGAATCCCAACACCCAGGTCTCCAAAGCCGTCATGCTCCTCGACGCCCGCCACCGGCTCGCCCTGAGCGGGACCCCCATCGAAAACAACCTGGGGGAGCTCTACGCCCTCTTCCGGTTTCTCAACCCGGCCATGTTCGGCTCGCTCAAGCGCTTCAACAAGCACTATGCCGCGCCCATCCAGAAGGATGACGACAAGGAGGTCCTGAAGGAGCTCCGCAGGAAGGTCTACCCCTTCATCCTGCGGCGGCTCAAGAAGGACGTCCTCCAGGACCTCCCCGACAAGATCGAGCAGACCCTCTACGTGGAGATGAGTGACGCCCAGCAGCGGATCTACGAGGATCGCAGGCGGTTCTTCCACGAGAGCATCCGGTCCAAGATCGCCCGGGACGGCATCCGGAAATCCCAGTTCTTCATCCTCCAGGCCCTGATGGAGCTGCGCCAGATCGCCGCCGTCCCCGAGTCCCGGACCGACGGGCAGGTCCTCTCCCCCAAGCGGGAGCTGGTCCTTGAACAGATCGAGGAGGTGGTGGCCAACCGCCACAAGGTGCTGGTCTTCGCCAATTTCATCCACGCCCTGGAATGCGTGGCCGAGGATCTGAACCGGGCCGGCATCGACTACCTGCTCATGACCGGCGCCACCCGGGACCGGAAGGCCCTGGTCGAGCGCTTTCAGCGCGACGACGCCTGCAAGGTCTTTCTCATGACCCTCAAGACCGGCGGGGTCGGCCTCAACCTCACGGCCGCCGACTATATTTTCATTTTCGATCCCTGGTGGAACCGGGCCGCCGAGAACCAGGCCGTCGACCGGACCCACCGCATCGGCCAGGATAAAACCGTGTTCAGCTATCGGCTCATCGCCAGGGGAACCATCGAGGAGAAGATCCTCGCCCTCCAGCAGCAGAAGAGCGAGCTTTTCGACAACATCATCTCCAGCGACGGCGCCGGCATCAAGTCGCTGAGCGAAGCGGATGTGGCCTTCATCCTCGGGGATGCCGACCACCGGTAAGGAAGATTACATGGCGCGCCAACTCCACATCTTGGACCCGGAAGAATTTCTGGACCGGATCGACGCTCCTTCGGCATGGAGCTCCTCGCGATACAGCTGCTTCTACTGCCTCCGGCGGGACCATCCCACCACCATCACCACCGCGGGGCGCATGTGCAGCGCGTGCATCCTCCGGCTTTTCGACACCCGGCAGGAGCTCAAGAACCTCCACCTCGGCTACCGGAAGGAGGCCCCCGGGATCCTCGCGGCAGAAGACGCGCCATCCCGAAAGCTGATCATACTGAACCATTTCAAGGAGCTCTATCCCGACGGGGTTACCGGCCCGGACGCCTACCGGGAGGCGGTGCACCGGGGCCTGGTGTCGGCCCTGGGCAGCGGCGGGGACCATCCCCTGGCCAAAGACGTCCGAAAAGCCGCCTTTCTGGCGTGCCGGCACCTTGGCCCGGGGCTTCTCCCCTACCTGCTCGCAGAGGAGAACCCCGCGCCGAAGCAGCGCCATGCCGGGATCATCCTCGTCGCCGGCAGCATCGCGCCGGCGGATCCCGAGGTGAGAGGCCGGATCGAGCAGGCCGCCGCCCACGAGGCGCCGGAGGTGCGCAGCGCTGCGGCGGAAGTGCTGGAAGACATCGACGACGAATGGTCGCAGCCCCTGCTGGCGAAACTGGCGGAAGATCCGGACCCCACGGTCCAGGATGCCTGCCACAGCTTTATCGACCGCCGCCGCCGCAAGGCCCGGAAGGCGGAGCTGGAGGCGAAAATTGCCGCCCGGAAGCCGCGGGCACCCAAGGACCGGTTCCAGGAGCTGGTGGCGGAGCACTATTCCGCAGCGGATCTCCAGGCGATCGTCCCCTTTTACTTCAAGTCCTTCATCCCGCCGAAAAAGAAGAAAAAAGGCGGTAAAAAGGCGGTGGGAAAACGGTCCAAGCCCGAGCTGGCCAGGACCGTCGCGGGGGTTCTTCGCGACCCCAAGCGCCTGGCGAAATGGTTGAAGAAAATGCCGGAAAACCTCCGCTCCCTGCTGACGACGCTCACCTTCCGCCCGGCCATGATGGATGCCGGCACCGTCGAACAGGAGACCGGCATGGCGGTGTTCCTTCCGGACCCGTCCCGCGACACCGAACAGCGCCCAAGGGAGATCGCACCGGCGTTCCGTCTCTTTCAGAACATCTCGGATGTTGTCGACCTGCCGGACGGCAAGCCGGTACTGCAGTACTATTTCTACCTCGACGACGACCTGCGGGAGATCTTCCGGGAGCATCTCGCCCCGCCGCCGGACTACCATATCGGCCCTGCAACGGCCGTCGAGGAGACGGCATTCCGCTTCGAGGACCGCGGCCGGCTCCTTGCCCGGCTCCCCATGGTGTCGGAATATGTCCGCCAGGGACACCTCCGGCTGTCGAAAAGGGGCCGGAAGATCCTGGTTCCCTCGATCCGGAAGATGGCCGAGGTCTGCGGCATCGACGAGTTCTACACCGCCGGGGACGCATCCCTGGGCTGCATGCGCACCCAGCTCCTGGCGGATTTCCTCCTGCGCAACCCGGCCGGGGAGTCTCTTTCAGACGCCGCCGCATGGAAGCGCCTCATTGCCCGCGCCTTTCTTGGAAACGCCTCGGACGACTATCCGCTCCACCGCCTGCTCGATCACCTGAACCAGGTCCAGCGGGCCGAAGCGCTGGATGGGCGGGTCTTTGCGACGGAGCGCCGCGCGGATATCGCCGCCACGCTCCTGGCCATGCTCCGGGATATGCCCGCCGGGGAATGGGTCTCCGCCTCCCGCTGCCTTGCCTACGCCGCTTATCGCCTGGAAAAATTCGAAGTCCTCAACCCGATTCTCGCAGGAGAATATGTCTACTTCACCGGGGAGAGGGCCATCGAGAGCGATGGAAACAGCGTCTCGGCAATCGAAGAGCACCCCGTCGACCATCCCATCTACGTCGATGCCGTGATCGAGCCCTTCGTCAAGGCGGTCCTCTTTCTCTGCGGCAGCCTGGGGCTGCTGGATCTGGCCTACGACCCGCCGACCAACCAGCGGTACCGGCTCTCGGGAAAACCCTACCTCAGCCGCTATGACGGGCTGCGATACGTCCGCCTCACCGAACTGGGGGCCTATGTCGTCGGTCTCAGCGATGCCTGCAGCCAGAAGGCCGCGCCCCCGCCCCGGGCCCGGGTGGTCCTCGATGAAAACCGGCTGATCATTCACCTCGACATCCGCGACCCGATCAAGGCCGTGGCCCTTGAGGCCCTGGCCGAACGGATCAGCGACACCTGCTTCCGGATGGGCTTCGATTCCTTCCTGCGCGGATGCGACCACGAAGCCGAGATCCAGAAGCGGATCGACCAGTTCAAAGGCATGGTGGATGCGCCTTTTCCCCTGATCTGGGAGGATTTCCTGAAGGCGGTCGAAGGCCGCGTCACCCGCGTCACCCCCCGCGATGGTCTCCAGGTCTTCCAGCTCCGGCCGGACCCCGATCTCCTGGATCTCCTGGCACGGGACAAGGTCCTGAAAAAATACGTTCTCAAGGCGGAAAAACACCACGTCATCATTCGGAGCCGCGACATCTCCCGGGTCAGACATCGCTTGGCCGCCCTCGGCTATTTCTGGAGCGCAGAATGACCGTTGCCTCGGCGGGACAGGGCAGCGGCGGCATTGGAGCGGGCGCATGAACAGACCTCCCCGGGCAGTGGGCGAAAACGGCCGCTGGTGGACCGGGGGACGCCGCGTCCTCGAACGCCGCATTGCCGTCGCCCTGCTGCTGTGGCTCTCGGTCTTTCCGGGTGCATGGCCGGCAGCCGGGTCGCCCTGGAAGAATGACGCGGAGCGGGCGCAGCTCGAGCGGGGGGAAATTCCCGTACAGTTGCGGG
>CAJXSB010000311.1 GCA_913060435.1 uncultured Desulfococcus sp. | reverse complement strand
GCCGCCGGCAGGCATTGGCCCTTTTACTGGCGGTGCGTCGAGAAGGGATGCTACAGCCGGACCATCGACCAGGCGCCGGCGGCGGCGGAGCGGGAGCCCCTCCGGTGCGCCCGGTGCCGCGGGGAGGTCGAGTTCGGTATGTGGGGCGGCAAACCCTGCTGGCGGTGCCGCTCCGACCGGAGGCACCGCCAGCCCATTGCCAAAACCCACCTGACCACTCCGGAGACGGCGGCAAGGATCCCCGCCCGGGAGCGAGCCAAGCTATTGAAGGCCTTCGGGATCACACCGGAGCCGTAACGGCGTCTGCTGGAGAGCGTCCGGTCCGGCGCTCTCCAGCAGATCAATCGTCAGCGGATCAATCATCTTCGGATCAGTCCTTGATGATCTCCATCAGATCCTGAAGCTTTTTGAGCCCCTTGAGGGTGCCGGCCTTGCTGGTATTGACGAGCTTCGCACCGATGGGGCTGCTGTTGTCGATGGTGGCGATAAGGGCGACATTGCCCATGTCGCCGGTGTCCAGGATCACATCGTGGCTGGTGCCCGTATCATCCAGGACCGAGAGGGTGACATCGCTGTCCTTGAAACGGGCGGCGGAGCCGTCTTTCACCTTGCCGTAGTCCCAGCACATGATCCAGACGGACTTCATGTCTTCCAGCTTGGTGATCCGCATAATCTCCTCGTTTTTGCCGCCCGTGTCGCCAACTCCCTCATCGCCGCTCAGTTCCATGAAGGGGAACGCGTTCAGGTCGCCTTTTTCACCGAAATAGACAAGCCCCTGCTTGCCGTCTTTGGTTTCGTAGGCCGCCGCCAGATCAAAATCAGCAGCGGTGCTCCACCGCATGGCGACCATCAGCTGCTTGAATCCGCCGACATTGGCCTCGCTGCCTTTCTGTTTAAGCTCCATGTGTTTTCTCCTTTGGATGTTGATGATCGAAGGCCATCCGCCCTGGCTTAGTCCAGGGAAATCTTCAGTTCATCACCCTCGACCCGGGTTGGAAATATTTTGATGGGTTTTTTTGCGGCGCCCGACACCGGGGCGCCGGTGTAGGTGAAGGTGGATTTCGAAACACTGCAGCATTCAAGGCGGTCCTGCCCGGGTAGCGGATCAAGCCTGCGCCCCATGTGGGTGCAGCGATTGGAAAACGCATGATATGCCCCGTCCGTACCGCGTACGACGAGGATCTTCCCGGAAAGACCTGCGCCCTCGAGGCGGACCGCACCGCCAGGCTTCTGGATCTCCGGCAGCCGGCTGAGCCGGACGGTAATCGTCGGGGCCGCATAGGTCCAGCTGTTCTCCGTCGACGGCGTCTGTGTTTCGCAAATGCCCAGAATACGCTTCAAGAATTTCATGACATCCTCCTGTTGGCCTCTATCGAAAACGCCGCTGCAATACAGTGAAAAATACACCCTGGCGCCCCTGAAAAACGAAGGACGGGGAGGTTCCCTCCCGGGAGCCGCCTGCCCCGTCCCATGACCCCGGACAATCGGAAAAACCGGCGCCGGTTATCCCCGTCGGCAATGATCAGTAGACATCATCCGCCATCTCCTCCGACGCCCCTCCGCCGGATTTCTTCTTTTTCGGCTTTTCCGTGATCATGGCCTCGGTTGTGAGCATGAGCCCTGCCACGGATGCGGCGTTCTGCATGGCAAAACGGACCACCTTGGTCGGGTCGATGATGCCGGCTGCCAGCAGGTTCTCGTATTCTCCGCTGGCGGCGTTGAATCCGAAATCGTACTTTCCTTCCATCACATGGTTCACAACGATGGCCCCCTCATGTCCCGCATTCCGGGCGATCTGCCGCAGCGGGGCCTTGAGCGCCCGCTTCAGCAGGAGGATGCCGCTCTTTTCATCCCCGGAGAGATTGAGTTTATCCAACGCACCGAGGCAACGGATCAGCGCCACGCCGCCGCCCGGCACGATGCCCTCCTCGACGGCCGCACGGGTGGCATTCAGTGCATTCTCGACGCGGGGCTTCTTCTCCTTCATTTCGGTCTCCGTCGCCGCACCAATGTTGATCACAGCAACGCCGCCGGCAAGTTTGGCCAGCCGCTCCTGAAGCTTCTCGCGGTCGTAGTCGGAAGTCGTCTCCTCGATCTGGCTCTTGATCTGCCGGATCCGTCCTTCCAGGCTTTCCTTTGTACCTTCGCCGCCGACGATGGTGGTGGTATCCTTGTCGATGCGGACGAATTTGCAGCGGCCCAGATCGTTCAGGGTGACATTCTCGAGCTTGACCCCCAGCTCTTCAGAAATCACCTGGCCTCCGGTCAGGACCGCAATGTCCTGCAGCATGGCCTTTCGCCGATCGCCGAAGCCCGGAGCCTTGACCGCCGCCACATGGACGGTGCCGCGCAGCTTGTTGACGATCAGGGTGGCCAAGGCCTCCCCCTCGACATCCTCGGCAATGATGAGCAGCGGCTTTCCCGATCGGGCGATATCCTCCAGGGGTTTCAGCAGTTCATGTAAACTGGAAATCTTCTTTTCATGGATCAGGATATAGGGCTCCTCCAGGTGCACCTCCAGCTTTTCGGCGTCGGTGACGAAGTAGGGGGAGATGTAGCCCCGGTCGAACTGCATGCCCTCGACCATATCCAGCGTGGTCGCCATGCTCTTGGCCTCCTCGACCGTGATCACCCCCTCTTTTCCGACCTTCTCCATGGCGTCTGAAATCAGCCGGCCGATCTCCTCGTCATTGTTGGCGGAGATGGCGGCGACCTGGGAAATTTCGCTCTTATCCTTGATATCCTTGGACAGCGCTTTCAGCTCTTCGACCACGGCGGCAACGCTCCGGTCCAGCCCCCGCTTGAGTTCCATGGGATTGGCGCCGGCGGTCACCAGCCGGTGGCCTTCGGTGTATATGGCCTGCGCCAGCACCGTCGCCGTCGTGGTGCCGTCACCGGCAGTGTCGGAAGTCTTCTTGG
Organism: uncultured Desulfococcus sp.; assembly: GCA_913060435.1. Classification (GTDB taxonomy): domain Bacteria; phylum Desulfobacterota; class Desulfobacteria; order Desulfobacterales; family Desulfococcaceae; genus Desulfococcus. Next base: position 2,669 of record CAJXSB010000311.1, on the reverse strand, counting down.
CGACCTCCTTGACCATCTGGGCCCCCATGTTCTCGAACTTCCCATCCAGCTCGATTTCCCGGGCCACGCTCACGCCATCCTTGGTGACCGTCGGGCTGCCAAAGCTTTTTTCCAAAACGACGTTCTTCCCCCTTGGGCCCAAGGTAACTTTGACCGCATCGGCCAGGCTGTTGACCCCCGCAAGCATCTTTTCGCGTGCATTCGCCCCGTAGGCGATCATCTTTGCAGGCATCTTCCCCTCCATTCCGTCTAATTCATGGTTTATTCGAACACCGCAAGAATGTCACTCTCACGCATGAAGATCTGCTCTTCCCCTCCGGCCTTGATCTCGGTGCCGGCATACCTGGAGAACAGCACCCGGTCCCCGGCCTGAACCTCCATCGGGGTTCGGGATCCGGCATCATTTGGCGCGCCCGGCCCCACCGCCAGGACCTCCCCCTGCTGGGGCTTCTCTTTGGCCGTGTCGGGGATAATGATTCCTCCGGCGGTCTTCTGCTCAGCGTCGAGCCGCTTCACCAAAACCCTGTCATTCAACGGTCTGATCTTCATTTTGACCCATTCCTCCATGGAAAGTGGATAGATATGTTAGGTTATTGCCACGCAAGGGGCGTGGCAGAAATATGTGGAACAGTGCTTGGCGTTGTTTGATTTGTGTGGGTGACAAACCCGTGCCGGAAGCGTAGAGTTTGGTAGAAAAATAAGCGACCCTAAGCGCTTGTCAAGAGCCGCTATCTATATTTTTCAACTTTATTTTTAAAAATATTTACAGACAGATAGACTGTCGTCACTCGGCTTTGCCGGCATCTCTCCTTAGGAAGCCCGCCTTGAGAACCCTTTCATAAATGCCTATGTTTCATATATTCGTCCCAACCCACCAATGGAGAAAAACAATGAACTGGAGAAAAACCGGACTGATTCTCACGGCGGTTTTCGTGGTGATCGGCATCGGGCTGATCGTGGCTGTCCAAAGCATCGACGTAAACCGCTTCAAACCCGACATCACCAACGCCGTCCGGAACGCCACCGGCCGGGAGTTGACGCTGGGCGGTGACCTCGACCTGAAAATCGGACTTCAACCGGCGCTGGTGGTGGGGCAGGTGAGCTTCGAAAACGCCCCTTGGGGATCGCGGCCTGAACTTGCGACCATCGGCCGACTCGAGATCAAGGTGTCCCTGCTTCCCCTCCTGCAGCAGAAGGTCGAGGTGATCCGGTTCGCGCTGATCGATGCGGACATTCTCGTGGAAACCGACCCCAGCGGAGCATCGAATCTCCACTTCGACACGCCCGAACCGCCGCCGTCCGATTCTCCTGATGCGGCACCGGCCAAGCCTGCGCCGGACCTCGCCTTCCAGGAAATCGAGATTCGAAACGGACGGCTCACGTATCGCGACGGGCAGACCGGTGCCTCCCATAGCGTGGGGATCGCATCCCTGCTCTGGACCCCGGCGGCGGCGGCCGACCAGATTGAGCTGCTGGTGAACGGCGAATACAACGAACAGATCTTCGAGATCGCCGGCACCGCGGGTCGGCCCGGCTTGCTCCTCGACCCGAAAACAACATGGCCGGTGGATCTGGTCGTAAAGATGGCGGGGTGGAACCTTGACGCGGTCGGCTCTCTCAAGGATATCCGGAATGCTTCCGGTGTGGACGTAGCGGTCATCATTGAAGCCGCGGACGGTGCGGTCCCGATTCTGGGCCGAATCGCCGGCCTTTCATCGCCGCTTCCCGACGTCGGGCCGCTGCATTTCAGCGGCCGAATCCACGACCCCGAACCAGGCCTCCTCCGCGTCGATGAGGTCGAACTGAAAGCCCAGCCGGCAGCGTCGGTGCTGACAGTTCAGGGCGCCATCGGGGATGTCCTGGCCCGAAAAGATGCCCGCTTCGAATTCCACCTGGCAGCCCCCTCTCTCCCAAAGCTCGGAGCAATGCTGGGGGCCGAGGATCTGCCCGACATTGGCCCGATGACCGTCGAGGCCGATCTGGCGGTTCCGGACACGGCCACCATCCAGGTGGCGGACCTGAAGGCCGCCTTCTCCGAAAGCGACCTGAGCGGTACCGCGACCCTCGCGCTGTCGGGAAAGCGCCCGAAGCTGACGGCAGCCCTTGCCTCCCGGAAACTGGACCTCCGTCCTTTTTCATCTCCAGAATCGAAGGAGACCGCCGGCGCCGAACCTACGGGAAGAGATCGGGTCTTCTCCACAGACCCCCTGCCCCTGGACGGACTACGGAAGGTCGACGCCGATGTTCAGCTCAGGCTGGCCAGTGTCCTGATGCAAAAGGCCGCGCTGACCGATGCTTCCGCCGCCATCCGGATCGACGGCGGGAGGCTGCAGGCGTCGCCCGTCCAGGCGACGGCAGGGGGCGCAAAGGTAACCGCCGCCATCGAGGTCGATGCATCGGAAAAAATTCCGCGCTTCTCCAAAAAAGTCCAGGTCCAGCAGCTGAATCTCGGGAAGATGCTCGCAGGAACAGGGATCGGGCAGGCCGCAGACGGCACGGGCGACCTTCGTGCGGACCTGACCAGCCGCGGCCGATCCGTGGCGGAGGTGATGGGCGGCATGAACGGCAGGATCCTTTTCGCCCTCCAGAACGGCTTCGTCAAACAGCGGTACATCGACCTGCTTTCGTTCGACTTTACCGCGGGCATCGATCAGCAGCTCTTCTCCCTC
>CAJXSB010000310.1 GCA_913060435.1 uncultured Desulfococcus sp. | reverse complement strand
AAGGGATCGACCCCCCCTTCGCGGACCGCATGATTATACCCCTCCACCGTCGCCTCCAGCCGGCCGTTCGGGATGGCGAATGCTGCGGCGAGATCCGTCAATGTCGGATACGGCATCACGATCCCCCGCCGGAGACAGGGCTGGAGGCTGTCCGCGGCCAGTTCCGCGCCGTCGGCATCCACGATTCCCAGACAGTTGTGGCCGGCCTGGAAGATGGCGTCACATCGCTGCCTGCGGTCCGTCCACTCGTTCACGATGCGCCGACCGGTGGCGGGATCGATCACGATGCCGGCAGGGTAGACACTGTACCCGGCGAAGCTGCCCCCGCTGCCGTATCCGGTTTCGTCCGGGCAGCCCCAGGGGCCCAGCTGAATCCATGAGAGCTGCACCGGCTGGGCCTTTGCCTCCAGGGCGGCGATCAGGCCGTCGGCCGTCGCTCCCCGGTGGTTGGTCGAATCTACAGACGCATCCAGGCGCGGGGCCTGGCGTCTGCGGAACGGCATATCGCTGCCGAATCCTCCGGTGGCCAGAATGACGGCCCGGCGGGCGAAAATGTTTTTTTCGATTCCGCTGCCGTCGTCGGGAAATTGATAGCCGGATCGGATCTGCACCCCCGTGATTGCGCCCTGGGGATCGGTCAGAAGACGCGTCAGCAGGCATCGGGTCCGGACTTCGACACCCCTCTGCTCCAACAGCGCCATTTGCGCCCGAATGAAATCCGCTCCGGACCGATTCACCGTGGTGAGGCTTCGGGCCATGGAATGCCCCCCGAAGCGGTCCAGTCGATCCCGGTACCTCACGCCCAGCAGGGCCCGCGTCCATTCAATGGCCTCCGCCGCAGCCTCCGCCACGATCCTGGCCAGCTCCGGGTGGTTGAGGCCCAGTCCGGCCCGGAGCATATCTTCATAAAAGCGCTCCGGTGAATCCGGTATGCCCCGCTTCTTCTGCAGGTAATTGCCGGGGGCCGCCACGCAGCCGTCGCTGATGCGGGTGTTGCCGCCCACCACCTTCATCTTTTCCAGCACCAGCACCGATGCCCCGGCATCGTCCGCTGCGATGGCGGCACAGAGCCCTGCCATGCCGCTGCCGACAATCACGATATCTTTCTGCTCATCCCATGGAACCATCGGTCTCCTCACGCCATCGATGCCATGCACCGTCTGACTGGCCGGCACCCGGTCGGAACGGTGGAAAATACCGCGAAATGCCGTGCCTGTTTTGGGTTGACCAATATAAAACTCTTTTCTATATTCAATTTCACCTTCCGTATCGGAACCGTAACATTCAACCACAAGCAAAAGGCTGTTTTTATGAAACGCAGACTCTGTTTTTTCATTCTCGCCGCAATTCTTTCAACCGTCCTTATTGCCGGGTGCTGCGGCGGCGGCAAAAAAGAGACCAAAGTCGTCACCCAGACAACCAAGACCACGACGAAAGGCCAGGAACTGCAGGACCTCAAGAAGGCCAAAGACGAAGGGGTCATCAGCGAGAAGGAATATGAAGATGCCAAGAAAAAGATTCTCAAGGAAGAGTAGGCGGCAAGCATCGCTGCATCCTCCTCTTTTCCGGACCAGTCAAACATGCCGGCGTTCACCATGCCCCCTCTTCGCGCAGTGATCCTCGCGGGATTTCGGCGCGGCCGGCTCTGTTTCTGGATGCTTCTGTGCCTCTCCATTCCCGGCCATGCATCCGCACATAATCCGATGAAGGGGCCGGAGAGCGGGCCGGGGAAAGCCGACTCCGCCAGGGCCGCCCATGCGGATCCATCTCCTGTCCAGTCCGGACTGCTGAGCAGCATCCGCTTTTTCCAGGAGTGGATCTCGCCGATGGACGGTTCGCGGTGCAATTTTTCGCCGACCTGCTCCCGATACGGATACGAGGCGGTGCGTGACCGCGGCGCCCTCCTCGGGGTGATCATGACGGCCGACCGGCTGATGCGCTGCAGCTACTGGACCGAGGCCGGCCGGGACTATATTCGTCTCCCCGACGGGAGATTGCATGATCCGGTCGCCGGCAGCCGCCGGACGCCACCCTGATGCGGCTTTGTTTTTTTGTCGTGGCGCTTGCCGCCCTGGTGCTGTCGCTGCAGGCCTCTCCAAGGGCCGAGACGATCGGCGTCGTCCTGACCGACGATGTCCAGATGGCCCTGGGCGACGCCTTTTTGGCCGAGGGCGAATATTACCGGGCGGTCACGGAATACAAGAAGCTGACCATTCTGTTCCCGGATTCGGATCGGCTGCCCGAGGCGCTTTACCAGATGGGGATGGCCTATTACCGCGGAGAAGACTATGCATCCGCCGTGGCGGCGTTCGCCGGTGTCCGCCGGACATACGCCGCCGCCTATTTCAGTCGTGCGGCCTTTTACGAGGGGCTGAGCTACAGCAGACTTGGCCGGCAGGAGGCCGCGGCACTGGCATTCGAGCGCGCCCGGCTGTTCGATGAAACGCATCCGGCCGCCGCCGATGCCCAGCTGGGACTCTCCCTCATTGCCCTGGAGCAGGACGATGTTTCGGGCTGCCGGGCCCAACTTGAAGCATTCCAGGCGAACTATCCCGACGACCCGCGCCTTTCCGCCGTCCAGAGCGCCTTCATGCTCCTCAACGAATACGGTGCCGCACCCCCGAAATCACCGGCGCTGGCCGGCACCCTGTCGGCGCTCCTCCCGGGTGCCGGCCAGGTGTATGCAGAACACTACCGGGACGGCGCCATGGCCTTTATCGTCAACGCCCTCTTTATCGCCGGAACCGTTGCTGCGGTGGATGCCGGGAATTACGGCCTTGCGGCCATCACCGGCGGGGTCGGGCTGCCCTTTTACGCCGGCAATATCTATGGCGCCGCCAATGCCGCCCGGAAATGGAACCTGTCCCTCAAGAAGACGACGATGGACCAGATGGCCCTCGCCCTCGAATTCGATTATTGACCCGGCAGGACGGCGAACATTTCTCAACGAAAATTTCCAGTTTCATAAGCCGGTGTTCTCCGTGTCCGGTTTGCGGCCCACGGGGCGGAAACCGGACCCGGAGAACACCTCTATTCTTCGCATGAACGAATCCCGAAGTAGCGTTTCAGTAAAACGCCTCGGAGTAGACCCTGCCGCCGGGAAAGCGGTCGTCGATGATCAGGGTGGCCTCGCGGATCATCTCGCGCCGGCCGCAGAGGTAGAAATCATATTCCCCCGGGGCCAGATGCTCTGCCAGGAATGCCGTCACCCGGCCCTGGAATGCCCCCGGGCAGGCATCCGCCGCCCCCGTCCCCGAGAGGCAGGGCACATATCTGCGGGCGAGGCCCCGGAAAAGCGTTTCGTAGTAGAGATCGACCGTCGTACGCCCACCATGGAGCAGTACGAACCCGCCGGCACCCGATCGGGCCATGGCGACAAACGGGGCCAGACCCGTTCCCGTGGCGACGAATACCGCCGGGCGCCCGGCGTTTCGGTAGACGAAATACCCCCGGGGGCCCGTAAATTCAAATGCCGTTCCCATCCCCACCGTGCCGAGAAGGGTCGAGAAGCGGCCGGTCCCGGTGTCCCGCACCAGCAGCCCGATGTCCGGGTCCGCGGGGATGGTGATCATGGAGTAGTCCCGCTCCGGCGCCCCCCCATTTTCCACCGCGGCCGCATCGAAGCGGATAAACTGGCCGGGCGCAAAGGAGAAGCCCCGGGGCCGGGCCAGACGCACCTCAAAGGTGTCGTGCGACAGCCACCTCCGCCCGGTCAGGCGTGTGGCAAAGGGCTGGGGATCCATGTCCTGCGCCATCTCCTCAGCGCTGCCATTGAATATCGTCCACGCCCGCCGCTGCATTGCAGCAGCGCGCCAGCATGAAGAGATAGTCGGAGAGACGGTTGATATAGGTCAGGAGGTTCTGCTGGGCCTCGGGGTCTGCATCTACGCCCGCCTGCGCGCTGAGGCGGATGATCCGGCGCTCGGCCCTGCGGCAGACGGTCCTCGCCACGTGGGCCCAGCCCGCCGCCATGCTGCCCCCGGGGAGAATGAAGCTTTTGAGGGGGGCAAGCCCGGCGTCCATCCGGTCCATGGCCTTTTCCAGGAATGCGATCCGATCGGCGCCGATCCGGTCGAGGGAGGCGAAGTGGGGGGCATCGGGCGTCGTGGCCAGCAGCGCCCCGACCGTCAGCAGGTCTTTCTGGATCTCCAGCAGCTCCTCACCCGCGTCTTTCTGGACCGGCAGCAGGGATGCCCCCAGGGCCCCGATGACCGCGTTGAGCTCATCCAACTCGCCATAGGCCTCCACCCGATCATCGCTCTTGGCCACCCGTTCTCCGCTGAACAGGCTCGTTTTTCCCCGGTCGCCACCGCCCGTATAGATCTTCAACGCCCGACTCCTTTATGATGATGTTGCATGGATATAATGATGCTGGATGGGATTATGGTTCTGCATGGCCGCTGCCGTCAACCATCCCTTCGGATATGGCGTCGAAGATGTTCGGCTTCGGCCTCGCTGCGGTAGGAGACCACCGTGACCGGAGATCTCCGGAAGATCTTCGACGCCACGGACCCTACCAGCATATGCTCGAAATCCATCCGGCTCTTGGATCCCATCACCACCATGTCCACCTTTTCCTGTACAATGATCTCGAGCAGCTTTTCATAGGGATTGCCGACCTTGATGATTGTGCGAATCCGCTCCGGGGGGAACCCAGCCCGTTCGATGATCTCCTTGAGAAAAGCGGACCGATCGGCCCGAACACCCTCGACGTAATGGCCGCCGTCCACCTCGTAGCCCATGGAGGTAATGCTCCGGATCGCCTCCACGTCCCGTTTGTTGATGATGTTCACCACCAGCAGGTCGGCCTCGAGGGCCTCGGCCAGACCGGCGGCATACGCAAAGATGCCTTCCGCATACTGGGTGATGCCCAGCGCCACCATGATTTTCTTGAATGTACTCATTGCTCCTCCTCGATGCCTTTTCCCGGACGGCGGTTCTTCATCCCTGGGTCGCCGCCAGTTTTGCCGCCTTGAGCGACCTCGGACGCTGGATGAGGTAGATCAGCCCGAACAGGGCCAGCCCCAGGGGGTAGACCCAGTACCGCTGGTCGTGGGCCACCCCGATCCACCCCGCGACGGCGTCCGGCCGCATCAGTATGAAGGTGACGCACAGCAGCAGCGGCACCTCGTAAAACCGGTTCCGGGTGATCAACCATCCCTGGGTGGCCGAAGCGAAAGCGAAGTTGCCCATACAGGCCATCAGGAAGATCAGGATCCCCTGGGGCCAGCTGTGGACGTTGTGGAGGATGAGGTCGCTGTTGAAGATGAACATGAACGGCAGGATGGCCGTACGGATATCGTACATGAACCCCTGAAGTCCGGTGGGGATCGGCGGCGATTTGGCGATGGCCGCAGCCGCGTAGGCCGCCAGGCCGACCGGCGGGGTGTCATCGGCCAGGATGCCGAAATAGAAGCAGAAGAGATGGGCGGCCATCAGGGGCACGATGAAATCGTTGAACCCGCCGATCTCCACAATGGCCGGCGCCGTGAGGGACGCCATGACGATATAGGTGGCCGTGGTGGGCAGCCCCATGCCGATGACCAGGCTGGTGATCGCCGTGATGACCAGCATCAGGAAGATGTTGCCGCCGGAAAGG
>CAJXSB010000309.1 GCA_913060435.1 uncultured Desulfococcus sp. | reverse complement strand
CGACGGCGAAATCCTCCCCTGGAAAGAGGGGCGGCCCCTCCCCTTCTCCGAGCTCCAGCGACGGATTGGCCGGAAGACCGTGGGGAAAAAGCTGCTGGCGGACGTGCCGACGGTGTTCCTCGCCTACGACCTGCTCGAACGCGCCGGACGGGACCAGCGTCCGAAGCCCCTGAAGCACCGCATGGCGCTGCTGGAAACGGTCCTGGCAGCAGGGAGCGACGGCGGCGTGATGCGCTCTCCGGTGGTCGCCGCCCGCTCCTGGGAAGAACTCGAGGTCCTGCATGACCAATCCCGGCGCCGGGGGGTGGAAGGCTTCATGCTGAAGCACCGGGAGGCGGCATACGGCGTCGGCCGCCGCCGGGGGCAGTGGTGGAAATGGAAAATCGCGCCGCTGACCGTGGACGGGGTGCTGGTATACGCCCAGCGGGGCCACGGGCGGCGGGCCGGGCTCTACACCGACTACACCTTGGCCGTGCGTCAAGGCGACGAATTTGTTCCCTTTGCCAAGGCCTATTCCGGCCTGAGCGATGCGGAGATCCGGGAGGTGGACCGGTTCATCCGCAGGAACACCCGGGAGCGGTTCGGCCCAGTCCGCTCGGTACGGCCGGAGCTGGTCTTCGAGATCGCCTTCGAGGGGATTCAGGCGTCGACCCGGCACAAATCGGGCGTTGCCGTCCGGTTTCCCCGGATTCACCGGTGGCGCCGGGACAAACAGGCTTCGGCGGCGGACACCCTTGACACTCTCAAGGCGCTGCTGCCGGCGCCGTGAGCGCGGCGGCGCCCGAGGGCCGGACCCAGGAGCCAACACCGACCCCATGACCAAGACGATGCGACCCGAGATTCCGGCAAATGATGCCTATGCTTCGGCCCTGGCCGCCGTGGAGCGGTGGTTCACGGAGCGGGGGTGGAAGCCCTTTGATTTCCAGCAGGAGGCCTGGGCAGCCTGGCGTGCAGGAGAAAGCGGCCTCATCCATGCCCCCACCGGCATCGGCAAGACCCATGCCGCCTGGTTCGGCCCGGTGATGGCCTGGCTGGCCGGGGATCGGCCGGGGGGCGCGGCCCCGCCCCTCCGGGTTCTCTGGATCACGCCCCTCCGCGCCCTGGCGGCGGACACCCGGGATGCGCTCCAGACGGCCGCAGAGGACCTCGCCGTTCCCTGGACCGTGGAATGCCGCACCGGCGATACGGCGTCATCCGTGCGGGAGCGCCAGAAAAAGCGACTACCCGCCGCCCTCGTCACCACCCCCGAAAGCCTCAACCTTCTCCTCTCCTACCCCGGCGCCCGGAAGCGCTTTGCCGGCCTGCAGTCGGTGGTGGTGGACGAGTGGCACGAGCTCATGGGCGCCAAGCGGGGGGTCCTGGCCGAACTGGCCCTCTCCCGCCTGCGGCGATGGCGCCCGGATCTCCGGATCTGGGGGCTCTCCGCCACCCTGGGCAACACCGAAGCCGCCATGGCGGTGCTGCTGGGGGGCGCCGCAGCGGCCGGACGCCTGGTCCGGGGACAGGTGCCCAAGTCCCTCGTCATCGAATCGATCCTGCCTTCGGAGACCGAGCGGTTCCCCTGGGCCGGCCACCTCGGCCTCAAGCTGCTGCCCCAGGTGCTGGAGCGGGTCGCGGCGGCTGAAAGCGCCCTCCTCTTCACCAACACCCGGTCCCAGACCGAGATCTGGTACCAGGCGATCCTGAAGGCCCGTCCGGAGTGGCGGGAGCGAATCGCCCTCCACCACGGATCCCTGGACCGGGGCGGACGGGCGGCGGTGGAGGCCGGGCTCCGCGAAGGGAGGCTCCGGGGCGTTGTCTGCACCGCCAGCCTCGACCTGGGGGTCGACTTCATGCCGGTGGACCTGGTGGTCCAGATCGGAAGCCCCAAGGGGATCGCCCGGCTGATGCAGCGCGCCGGACGGAGCGGCCACCGGCCGGGCCGGACCAGCCGGATCTTCTGCGTACCCACCCACGCACTCGAGCTGATCGAGGTGGCCGCCGCCCGGCGCGCCGCCGCCGCCGGCCGGGTCGAGCCCCGGGATCCGGTCGTCCTCCCCCTGGATGTCCTGGCCCAGTACCTCGTCACCGTGGCCCTGGGGGACGGGTTCGAGCCCGAGGCCATGTTCTGCGAGGTGCGGGATACCCGCGCCTTCCGGGAACTCGACCGCAGGGACTTCGACTGGGTCCTCGAGTTCGTCTCCACCGGCGGCGCTTCGCTCTCGGCCTATCCCGAATACCGGAAGATCGCCCGGAAACCGGACGGCCGCTATGGCGCGACGGACCAGCGTGTGGCGGCACGGCACCGGATGAGCGTGGGCACCATCGTGAGCGACGCCGCCATCCCGGTCAAGTTTCTGGGCGGCCGACGCCTGGGGACCATCGAGGAGCGTTTTGCGTCCCGGCTTCGGCCGGGGGATGTCTTCGTATTTGCGGGACGGCGGCTCGAATTCATCCGCATCCGGGACACGACCCTCTGGGTCCGTCGAAGCCGATCCGCCAAGGGCCCGATTCCCCAGTGGCTGGGCGGGCGCATGCCCCTCTCCACCCGCCTCGCCGCCGGCGTCCGGGACGAACTCGACCGGGCGGCCCGGGGCCGGTTCGAAAGCCCGGAGCTGGCGGCGGTGCGCCCGATCCTGGCATTGCAGGCCCGCTGGTCCGTCATCCCGGGAAAGGGGGAGCTCCTCATCGAGTCCTGCCGCTCCCGCGACGGCCACCACCTCTTCGTCTTCCCCTTCGAGGGCCGCCTCGTCAATGAGGGCATCGGCGCGCTTACGGCCTATCGCCTGACGCAAACGGCCCCGATGACCCTGGCCATCGCCGCCAATGACTATGGCTTCGAGCTCCTGTCGGACCGGGAGATTCCCCTTTCCCCCTTCCAGGACGCCGGGATCTTCAACACCGAAGACCTCCTTTCGGATATTCTGGCCAGCGTCAATACCTCGGAGATGGGCCGCCGCCAGTTCCGGGAGATCAGCCGCATCGCCGGGCTCGTCTTCCAGGGGTACCCCGGCCGCCGGAAAAGCAGCCGGCAGACCCAGACCTCGGCCAGCCTGCTCTACAATGTCTTTGCACGGTATGAGCCGGAGAACCGCCTCCTGAAGCAGGCCACAGCGGAGGTGCTCTCCGCCCAGCTGGAGTTCCGCCGCCTGTCGGCAAGCCTGGAGCGGATGGCCGGGGCAGAGCGCCGGCTGGTCGACACCGGACAGTTCACGCCCCTGGCCTTTCCCATCATGGTCAATCGCCTGCGGACCCGCATCAGCTCGGAGAAGCTCGAAGCACGGGTGCGGCGGATGCAGCTCTCCCTGGAAAGGAAGGCGGATCGTTGAGCATTGACGGCGGCAGCCGGCGAACGCCTGCGACGGTCCGGGTCCGCGGAGAACGCCTCGTGCTCCTCCCCGACCGGGCCCTTTACCGGCCGTCGGCGAAAATGCTGGTGGTGGCCGACCCCCATTTCGGCAAGGGGCAGCTCTTCCGGGAGCGCGGCATCCCCGTCCCGAAAGGGACCACAGCGGACGATCTCCACCGGCTCTCCTGCCTGATCGACCGGCTTCGGCCCGATGCCCTCCTTTTCCTCGGCGACCTGTTCCACGGGCGGGTCGACACCCCGGGCCCCCTGGTGCGGCGCATCGACAGGTGGCGGGGGCGCCATGCAGCGCTCCGGATCCTGCTGGCCACCGGCAACCATGACCGGGGCACCGGTGGGCTCGCGGCCGCCTTCCGCCTCGACGGTACCGCCGAAGCGCATGCCGACGGCCCTTTCTCCTTCACCCACCAGCCCGCCCCGGACCCCCCGGGCTACAACATTGCGGGCCACCTCCACCCCGCCGTCGTGCTCAAGGGCAAAGGCCGCCTCCGGGAAACCCTCGCCTGCTTCCGCATCGGCCCCCGGTCCGCCCTGCTGCCGGCCTTCGGCGTCTTCACAGGCACCCAGATCATCCCCCCCCGCCGGGGGGATCGCATCTTCGTCATCGCCGGGGACGAGGTCCTCGCCGTACCGCCCGTCAACAAATGACGGCCGTTCCAGAAAGCCCTCGATCGGAACGCCCTGGTTTCTGGGAAACTCCCTGATCTCCGGCGGATGTGCTCCCTTCCCGAAGACGTCCTTTTCTCCGGGGACCGCCAGCGTTGCATACGCCGGTGGAATGTTTCCCCACCCGTTAACCAAATTCTATCACATTGTTAATACGACCCTAACATTCAGGGCATATTTCACGATTCTGCGGAGATGCACGGCCGGCTTCTCCGGCATTTCAAAGGGGAGCCGGCGCCCCCACCCCTTTACCAACGTCATTTTCAAGGAGTACGAAGCATGAGCGAAACACATGAGAAGCAGCATTCATCGTCTGGCATCACCCGGAGATCGTTCATCCGGCAGGCGGCGGCCGGCGCCGCGGTCTTTGCCACGGCCAGTATCGGCCCCTGGTTCATCCAAAACGCCCGGTCCTCCTCGGGCACGCTGAAGCTGTTCACCTGGCCGGACTACTCCAAGCCCGAGGTGATCGCCGCGTTTGAAAAGGCCACCGGCATAAAGGTTCAGGTCACCAACTACAGCACCAACCAGGAGTGCATGAACAAGCTCCGGGCGGCGCGGGCCAGCGGGTTCGACATCGCCCAGCCCTCCCTGACCGAATACGAGCTGCACATGGAGTACGAGCTCTACCAGGAGATCGACGAAAGCAGAATCCCGAACCTGAACAACCTCGAGCCCGCGTTTTACGAGAAGTCCAAGAAGCTGGGCGGCGTCATCCGCGGCAAGCGGGTGGGGCTCCCCTACGACTGGGGCACCGAGGCCATGGCCTGGAACACCGACGACCTCAGCTTCAAATACGGTGAACTCTCCTACGGATCGATGTGGGCGCCGGAGTATGTCGGCAAGATCACCTGCCGCCCCCACTCGGTCTTCATCGGCGCCGGCCTCTACCTCGACGCCGCCGGCAAGCTCCCCTCGGACCGGATGTACGACACGTACAAGACGGAGGAGAAGATGCGCCAGGTCTACGATGAAATCCTGAAGTTTCTCATCGCGCACAAAAAGAACATCAAGATGTTCTGGAACAATGCCCAGGACCACCAGCTCGCTTTTCTCCAGAACGCCTGCGTCATCGGCCAGACCTGGGACGGGCCGATCCTCACCATGAAAAAAGAGGGCAAGCCGGTCTCCTACATGGCACCCAAGGAAGGCGCCCTGACCTGGGTCGACTCCATGGGCATCGTCAAGAACGCCGAGAACATCGAGCAGGCCTACGCCTTTATCAACTGGGCCTACACCCCCGAAGCCGGCGCGGTCATGGCCAAGGCGACCGGGTACAACAGCGTGGTCAAGGGGGCGAGCGACCTCCTGGACGACGCCACCAAGAAAAACTTCGCCGAAGCCTACCCGGAAAACGCCCTCGACAACCTCTGGTGGTATGTCTCCGAGCCGGCCTGGTTCGTGCCGGCCCGCACCGAGTACCGGGACAAGTTCCAGGCAGCGTAATCCTCTCCCCGGGTCGGCCGATGCCCCGCCGGATGTCGGGCGCGTCGGCCGGCGCCATTGGCACAGGAGTCAGCATATGGGACAGGATGTCGATATCTCCAGCGTGAGCATGCGATTCGGCGATGTGGATGCCATCCGGGACATCAGCGT